>DUUU01000408.1 GCA_012841485.1 Armatimonadota bacterium | reverse complement strand
GCCGCCATTCCGGCAACGCGCACCGCGGACGTGGTGAAGCTGCTCAATCGGGCCTATCCCCAGTTCGTGATGGGCTCGAACGTGATCAACACCAGTTTCGATAACATCGGTTCGGCCTTCGCGCCGGCCGTGACGGTGCTAAACGCCGGGCGCATCGAGAGCACGCACGGCGATTTCGAGTACTACGTGGAAGGGGTGACCCCCTCGGTGGCGCGCATCCTGGAAGCGATTGACCGCGAGCGCGTCGCCGTGGCGGCAGGCCTGGGGTTCAAATCGATCTCGGCGCGGGAGTGGCTCTACGTCGCCTATGACGCCACCGGCACCAACCTCTACGAGGCGATGAAGAGCAACCGGGGCTATCAGGGGATCAAATCGCCGCTGACCACGAACCATCCCTTCATCACCGAGGATGTGCCGATGACCCTGGTGCCCATCGCCTCGCTGGGCGAGTTGGTTGGCGTGCCGACACCGACGATTCGCACCGTCATCCACCTGGCGTCGCTGCTGCACGAGGTCGATTACTGGCGTGAGGGGCGCACGGTGGAGCGTCTCGGTCTCGCCGGGTGCAGCGTGGAGCAGATCCGGAGCCTGGTGCTGGGGGAGTGACCCCCGTCGCGCATGGGCGGCTGCCGCGGATGCGGTGACCCTGCCCCGGGCGCTCGCCCGGGGCACACCGCTTGCGCGAAACCGCGTGCCACACGCGGGAGGTTGGCTGTTCCACCTCCGTTGGATCCCAACCGGGATCCCTCTACGTGGCGCGTCCTAGCTGGCGCTGGCGCCTGCTCCCGTGGATGCCGGCTTGCCGGGCCCCGCGGCGCCCTTCTTCTCTCCCTCGGCCGGATCGGCACTGCCGTTGCTCTTCTCCTTCGCCTTGGCCGAGGAGGCCTTCCCATTGGCAGCGGCCTGCTGCTTCTCCTTCGCGGATGCCGGCTTCTCGCCGGCCTCGCCGACCAGCTCCTTGAGGAAGCCCTTCACCTGCTCTCGCGAGGTCACCTGAAAGCCGGTGTCCTTCTGCTCGACCATCAGGAGCGCCACGATCACCGGCACCTGTTCGAGCTTCACCTCTTTGAGGGAGGGGAAGGTCTTGCTCAGCGACGCAAGGGCTGCCGCGAGGTCATCGGTGGTGACGGCCTTGCCATTGCGGGCCTTGATGCCCCCCTTCTTCAGGGCGGCGAGGAGCTTGTTGGTGTTGACCGCGCACGTCTCCTCCCCGGTGAGCGCGCTCACCAGAGCTTCCGTCTGAGCCGGAGTGAGGCGCACCTTGGCCGGCAGCTTCATCTTCTCCCGCGCGACGTACTGCGCAGACGCCACGGCGCGCCATGCCTCTGCCTTATCGGCCTTCTTCAGGGCGGCGGCGACCGCGGCATCGGCGGTGCGTAGGAGGTGCTTTCGGGCGCGCGCCTGGATCTCCTCCGGGCGCGTCAGGTCCGGCACTTCGGCAGGGTGGGCGGCCTGATACTCCTCCTGCGCCTCGGTGATCTGCTGTGCGAGGATCACCGCGCCCTCGGGGCTGAGGCCTTCTGCCTCTGCCTGGCGTGCGGCCTCGGCGCCCACCGTCGTTGCCTCATTCACGACGACGCGCACTTCCTGATCCCCCCCCTGCGGCACCACGGCTTCCAGGGTCTGCTGGCCTTCGCTGGCGCGCACCGAGAAGCGGGGGCTGAGAGTGACGCGGTCGATGCGGAACTCGCCCTTCGCGTCTGTGGTCACCACCGTCGAGACGGTTTCCCGAGTGGCGCGGTCGATGAGGCAGACGCGGGCATCCGCCAGGGGCATTCTGGCAAGGCGCGTCTCGGCGTAGGCCGGGGCGCCGATGCGTAGCCACTCAAAGAGGGCGATGGGGCGGGCGAAGCCGGAAGGACGCGCGGGGGCTTCCACCATCCCACGCACGATGCCGGCGGGAGCGGCCGGCGTTCCCACCGAACCCAGGCTGCCGGAAGAACGGTAGCTGCCTGGGTAGGAAGGCCCCGTACTCGACCATGTCGGCGTGCCAGCGCCGCCGCATCCCGAGAGCCAGATCGCGGCACAGCCAGCTGCCAGGCCGGCACACGTACGGATCCACCCCAGAGAACGTCTCATCGCTTCACTCCTCCGAACCTGCGCGCGTCTCCCAGAGAGACGCTGCTACTGGGACGTTCGCCACACGGGCGAAGTTTCCCCTCAGAGACGGTTGTGTCTGGGAGCATGGGCATGACCCGCTGGAGGCCTGGGCTGGTCTCCGAGTGCCCGGATCTTGAAGGGCTGCCAGATGGGCACAACACCGCGACGTGCTCCTGATTTCCCCTCATGGGCACCGCCTGCGGCCGGTTCTGCCCCATCCGCCGGGTCGCGCGGTCAGGCGGGGCCGCGGAGCGCCGTCTGGAGAGCGGCTGCCTGGTCGGCACGGACGAGCGCGATGACGACATCATCGTCGTGAAGAACGGTATCACCCTGGGGGATCATCGCCTTGCCACCGCGGATGATGCAGGAGATCAGCGATTCGTCCGGGAGAGATAGATCCTTGATCGCCACGTTGGCGGCGGGCGATCCCTGCCGGATGCTCGCCTCGACGATCTCCAGATCGCCCTGCTGCAGGGCGGCGAGAGGGATCAGATCCCCGGTCTCCATCTCCTGCTCGATCAGATCATCGATCACTTTGGTGCTCGATACGGTTTCATCGATCCCCAGGCGCCGGAAAATCTCTTCGTTGCGCGGGTCATTCACGCGGGCAATCGTTCGCGAAACTCCGAACTTGCGCTTCGAGAGCTGGCACATGACGAGGTTGTCCTCGTCATCTCCGGTCACCGCAGCGACGACATCGGCTCGATTGGTGCCCACCTCCTGCAGCGTGCGGAACTCGCACCCATCGCCCTCGAAGACGACCGGGCCCAGTTCCTTGGTGATCCGCGCCGCTCGTCGTGGATCCTTCTCCACGAGGAGCACCTCGTGTTCCTTCAGCATGAGGGTGCGCGTCAGGTGGTATCCGACCTGGCCGCCACCCATGACGATAATATACATCGGGCCCTACTCTTCCCGCTGACCCGCGAACTCACACGCGGTCTCTCCCAGCACCACGCGCCGCATATGCTCGCTCACAAGCGTCGTCTGATCGATCGAATCGATGCCCAGCTCGCGATATGCCTGCGCGCGCAAGGGATCCACGATGCGTGCCATTACCTTGGGAACACCAAAGACAACCTTGGCAATCTGGGCAATCATGATGTTTCGATTGTCGCCCTCGGTGATAGTGAGGAGAACATCCGCCCGCCGGATCTCGGCACGCTCCAAAACGTCCTGATCCATTGCGTTGCCAACGAGCTTGGTGCCCGAAAAATCGGGGGCAAGACGGCGCTGCAGGGCGAGCGCGTCCCGGTCCACGACCGTTACCTGATGGCCTTCGCGATCGAGCAGGTTGGCCAGGCAGGAACCAACGCGGCCGACCCCCACAATGATGACCTTCATGGTCACTCCCTCTATCGATGCTTCTCCGGGATGCATGCGCCGCGGCGAAGCCTAACCGCGCCGGCGACGAGCTCCAGGCTGGTTCCCTGCGGGCGGTTGGTTTGCGGCGTGGGATCGCCAGCGCCGGTAGAAGTAGTAGCCGCGGACGACTCCGTAACCGGCGAGCACCCCGCCGAGCGTCCTGGAATCACTGGTTGCTCCAAGCAAGCGCGGGGCGATCACCAGAATCAGACCGAACACAGTGGCGATCCCAGAAAGGATCATGTTGAACATGAGGCGGCCGCGTGACGAAGACCAGGGAGTCCGGCTTGCTCCTCCGCGTCGGCGGGCCCCTCTCGTGGTATCTCTCACGGCATCACGTTTCCGTTCTCTTGCTCCCATCGGTCGCACGCCAGTATACACCCATTGCCAGGGGGTGTCAAGGAATCGGGAGGAAGCGCGCGAGTAGGACAATACCACGGATGGGGGTGCCTTGCGCCCGCGGGTGATGAAGGCCCGCGCAGGCCCTGCCGCTCCTTTTCGAGCCCCGGCTTTACACATCACACATAAGTGTGCTATACTAACCGTGCAGTTAACCTGCACCGGTGCTTCCGATGACGCAGTGCAAAGCTGTTCAGAGGTCTGTCGATCCGCCTCCCCGTGCTTTCATCTGCCGCCACGGAGAGATCTCAGGGAGGTAGTAGGAATGCCTACCGGTAAGGTGAAGTGGTTCAACGCATCCAAGGGCTACGGGTTCATCGAGATGGACGAGGGTCGCGATGTCTTCGTGCATTATACCGCCATTCAGGTTCCCGGATTCCGGACCCTGGACGAGGGCCAGGTGGTGAACTTCGAGGTTGTCGATAGCCCCAAGGGTCTCCAGGCCGCGCATGTGACCCTTGTTGGCTAAGGCCACATCACCAGAGGATGCAACGGGGGGCCGGCAAACGCCGGCCCCCCGTTGCGTG
>DUUU01000407.1 GCA_012841485.1 Armatimonadota bacterium | reverse complement strand
TGCAGCTTCGCGTTGTAGTACCAGTGATCGCCCTGGAGGCGCTCGGAGCCGTCCCAGTACACCATGTCCGCCCGGCACGTGTTCACCACGCGGGCCAGGTTTTCGGCCACCTCATCGATGAGGCTGGTATCCATATCGAAGAGGAAGTAGCCGTAAGACTTGAGGAGATGCGAGACCCGCGCCCCTTGCTTGTGGGCGGCGGCCTTCGTGCCATGGAGCGCGCGGGTGCATCCTCGGAAGCCATAGGGTGGCTGCATGGCGCGCTCGCGATACTGAATCAGCTCGTCGCCGATCTGAATGACCGCGCCCGAGCCCCGGTAGCCGCCATCCTCGGCGGGAAAGCCTTCAGGCGCCGCGGTGGTCGGGATGAAATCGGCCTTCTCGTCGATATCGGCGGCGAGCATTGCGTGCGCATCCTTGACGAGGCGTGGATCAGGAACCGGGGTGAGGTAGGGATCGGGCGGGTAGATAGAGGGCGCCAGGTAGTGAAGTCCCACCTTGAACCCGGCTCGCTTGAAGCGGGCGACCGTATCGCGCAGAGAATCGAGCCCGCGCGGGAAGTTGCGTGTGTTGATCGCGTAGTGCCCGGTGGACGCGCACCAGGAGCCCTGGTCGATCAGGATCATATCGAAGCGCCCGCGCTTGGCAAAGGCGATGACATCATCCGTATCCGACTCACTGAAGCGCGTGATGAAGAGGTAGGATCGTTTGACCCAGGGAGAACGCTTTCCCCACACGCCTCCAGGACGGGGGCTCGGCAGACCGGACGCGCGCTCGAAGCGTTCGATGGTCGCCTCAAACTCCGGGCGGGGGCAGGCGATGATCCCGACGCCGGCCGGCTCGATGCCAAACCGCTTCTCCGTCTCCGCGAAGAGGCGCGCTCCCTCGAACGGCCACAGATCCGAGCCGGGATCCTCGAAGTCCTCCAGCGTGATCACACGCTCGTTCTCGCCCTCTCCAATCACCGCCTCCACCTGATCGATCAGGCAGGAGACGCTCTTCTTGGCCGGCAGCCCGTTGTAGTAGAAGCCGATCCGGGTGACCCCGTCATAGTGAAGCGTGTTCAAAGAGGGCTGCTCGCAGACCACTTGCTTCCAGCCGGTGAAGTCGATGGGGATATAGTCGTCGCGGTAGCCGTTGCGGTTGTCGCCGAGCTGGATCTTGAGCTGCTGTCCGCCGCCATCGCCATACACCCAGACGCGAATGGCCCGGCACCCGCGGAGGTCCAGCGGCATTGGGAAGCTGCGCGAGACGAAGGTCCACCCGGCGTTATCCCCGCGCTCGCTGGTCGCCGAATACCGCGCCGCCGTCTTGCCCTGGCGCACGGAATCGGTGACCGGCTCGAAGGTATGGCTGCACCCCTGGTGGTTCCCGTCGCCCGCCCGGCGCGATACGGGACGCGCGCGAACATTGATCTCCGTGGCCATCACTGCCGTAGCGAAACGCTCGTTGTAGCAGGCGTTGATCGTCGAGGCCACGGTCTCGAGGCCCTTCACCGGCAGGCAGAAGAGCTGGAGGCGCTCCACCGTGCCCGGTACCGAAAGCTCGGTGACTTTCAGCCAGGCAAACCCGGATCCCTCCGTCACCGCCAGGCGCATGTGGCCCTGCTCGCCGAAGCGAACGAGCAGCTCCTTGCCCTGGCGCGTCACCGAGGTCGGCACGAGCGTGCCCTCGGCTGTGGTGACCTTGAACGCAGGGGGCGCGTAGGGAGAGGCGAGATCCGCCCCGCCTTCCGGGAGCAACGAGATGACCCGGCCGCTGTCATCCAGGGTCAGCGTCGCGCGGCCCAACCGGAGCGTGGCATCGCCCCAGCAGAGCGACGCGAAACCGAGAGTGAGGATGATCAGCATCAGCAATCGCGTAGCCATCAGCAAACCTCCTGGTGTGGACTCGTGGCTGGGAGCCAGCGTGTCCCCCTATTGGCTGCCGGACCCCGCTCTCCTCCCCCGCGTGGCAAGCAACCGGAGGAGCGGTACCAGCGCCTGCAATCCGAGGTTACTCACCGAGGGCAACCGCGTATTCTCGCGAGGAGCCTGCCGGCGCGCGTATCCCGCCGGCCGTATTGGGCGGCTAGAGCGCCACGGGCTTCAGGCCCGGCACGAAGCGGCACGCTTCTAGAAGCGCGCGTCCGAAGTGGCCATAGCCCATCGCGATGTGATGGATGAACGGCCCCTCCATCAGCGTGCGCTCCCAGCGCGGCCACTCGTCCACCTCCATCCAGACGTAGTTGTTCTGGGTCTCGGGTCCGGGGATCGAGTGGCCCTCGCCGACAGCCAGGCAGTACTCGCCGCCGTCGCCATCAAAGCGCGCTACCGTGAGCGGACCCTCCTTCAGCCGGAAGTGCGTCATGCCGGAGAGCGGGCTGGGCAGGATCCAGTGCTTGCCCAGGCGCACACGGGCGTCGGGGTGAATCAGCGAAAGGGGCGCGCCCGCGTGCCAGAGGAGGATGCCGTTATCATTCTCGGGATGCCGGATGGTGAGGTCCGCCAGGAAGGAAGCGCCCGACCCGAGGGAGGCGTGCTCTACCAACAGGCCGCTCAGGGCACCATGAATGTCCGACTCGCACCCAACCGGGTAGCGGTCGCCCACCGCGCTGTTGGCATAGAAGCAGTAGGCGCCCATCTCATCCACGAGCGAGGTGAAGTCCTGGACCGCCAGGGCATCCAGCCCGTGCTCCTCCACCAGGGCGAGCATCTGGTCGCGCGCGGCGAGGATGTTGATCAGGGCGCCATCTTCCAGATGCTCGATGATCGCCGTCTGGCGCAGCTCCCGCGCTTCCCGCTCGTAGGCCGCGCGGGCGCGCGAAGCTCGATCCTTCGCAGTGCGGATGAACTCCACCAGGTCCAGGGGGAGGACCTCGACCCGAAACCGCTCCAGAAGCTCGCTCTCGTTGATGATGGTGGACCAGAAGAAGTCGATCCGCTGGCCGATGTGCCCGATGCGGGGCCCCCGGCGGAAGAGGCCCGCCACACTTGCCGCGCCGAGGAAGTCGCGGAAGCCGCGCTCGAAAGCGGGATCGTCCACGCCGCAGTTCTCGATGTAGGTGAACGGCACGCCGAGCTTGTGGAGGACCTTGCTCGATGCGAAGAGGCCGCAGAGCGTGTCGCGCAGGCGCGTGCCGTCCGGCAGGGGTGCCTCGTCGCGCGGGCCCCACAGGAGCACCGGGCGCTCCAGTTTCTTCGCGATCATCCCGGCGGCGCCCTCCGTGCCGAAGTTGCAGTGGGGGAGGAAGAGGGCGTCGATCTCCTCGCGCCGGAAATGGTCCACCACGGCGTCGACGTCCGCCTGCGAGCGGACGATCCCGTCCTTCAGGATGCCATCGAGCGAGGCATACTCCACGCCCCAGAGGCGCAGCTTCTCCTCCAGCCGGGCTTTCTGCCGCAGGGCATCCTCGTGGCTGAAGACGAACTTGCCGATGGGGCAGAAGCCCAGTTTTACCATTCGCTTGCGGGTGGGATTGATGCTCATGCCGGTGCCCTCCGGCCCCATTATAGCATGCGGCCCCGCGCAGGGCAACGCCGCTGTGCGCCGCGCGAGCACGAGGAATCGCTCCTTCCGGCGCGCCGGGGAAGGCAGGAAACTTGCCTGTTAGGCCAGCATGGCGGGCAATCTGAAACACTGCGAGCGCCTGGCCTCCGCGCGGGGCGGAGGACCGGGGCGACATCACCCGGGTGGATGGGCAGTCGGGGCCGCTGCGGTCGCGGTGATTGCCATTGCTGCCACCGCCGCATTGCTGCCGCTCCCATCGGGCGTGGTATGGGCGGAGCGAGGCCCGGGCATGGAGGCGCTTTCGCCATCGCCGTGGACCGAGAATCAGGCGCTAGAGTGGGATGGGCTGCTGTTATCCGGGGGTACCCTGCTCGGCTGGATGGGAGCCGTGATCCCGGGGGCGGTATCCGATCCGTATGACCCCACTCCCGTGCCCTATCTGACGGCGCCACCGACCAACCCCAGGCTCAACCAGGAGCGCGATCTCCTGCCACAGACGCGGCAGGCGTTGCACAGCGCCCTGGATGGGATCGGGATCCGTTGGTTTATCACGCAGGGGATCAGCCAGGATCCCCTGAGCGCCGGCACCCATCGCCCGGATGGCAGGTCCCTATCGGGCAGCTACTACAGCGCGGTAGCCGATATCAGCATCGCCGGACTCACCACGAAGGTGCCCCGCCATCGCTGCACCCCGAGCCAGGCGAGGGCAGGCAAGTGTCTGACGCCGGCCCAGGAGCAGCAGTTTCACCGGGTTCTGCGGCGATTGCGCGACGCGGGCTTCGCCGCCTGGTACCGCCACTTCTACGACCGGCGCCGGGGTATCTGGGAAAACGAAATCCATGCCATCGACCCGGCGGCGCCCTTCATCAAGGCATCGTTGCGAAGGCAGATGGATGACTACCTCCGGGGGCGCGATGGCCTGGTGGGCCATACGACGCGCGACGCCGCCGGCCCGATCCATCCGAACCGGGCGGCATTCTGCCGACGCGCTGCTCTGAGCGCTAGCATCAAGGGCTATCGCCCCTTCCGCAGCGATTGCGTCCGCTACCAGTCCGCCACGAAATCCCGCTACTGCGGCCGGTGAAGACGCGAACGTCTCCATGCGCCTCGCTGTCACACCTCCTGGCCGGGCGCGATGCGGCAGGACTCAAGGCGCCTGCATCCCCGCTGAGGGGGTGCCTACCAGACGAGGCCGTGTGGTATAGCCCGCTTGTGGCAAGGCCCGGGGGCGCCTGGCGCGGGATGAGTGCGCGTTCTGCGTAACAAAGGCGAGTATTGACGCGGTACGGAAGGCTGTGATACAATCCTGGGACTGAGGTCGTATGCCTCTTCGGAGATCGCGTGAGGAGTAGCCGCCGGCGCTGGCTGGCCGGTCTTGTCACTAGGAGGTTCGTTGTATGGCCCGCGAAGCACCCGAAGTTCTGACCGCCAAGCAGGCGAAGGACTTCTTGCAGATCAGTGATAGCACGCTGCGTCGTTACATCCGTAAGGGCAAGCTGAAGGCATACCGTCTTGCGGGCGAGCGCGATCTTCGCTTTCGCCGGGAGGACCTCCTGGCGCTCCTCGAGCCGGCGAATGGGCTGGCGGGAGAGGAGCCCGGCTCGGAGGAGCCGCTGACGTAGCCCTGGGGGTGTTGTGTCGCGGCGCGGGTGGGCCAGACCACGGCCGGTCCTGCGCCTTTTTCTTTGTCCGGTGAGTGATGAGTGAGAGGATTGCCAGCGGTCGCATGGATTACCGGGTCGCGCTCTACACGATGGGGTGCAAGACGAATCAGTATGACAGCAACCGGCTTGCTGCCGAGTTCGAGGCGGCGGGATTCCGGCTCGTTCCCTTTGATGCAGCTGCGGATATCTATGTGATCAACACCTGCACCGTGACCGCGGAGGCGGAT
>DUUU01000406.1 GCA_012841485.1 Armatimonadota bacterium | reverse complement strand
CCGCCCCAGCCCCCCCCAAGCCCGGCTCCTCCCTCGGTATCGCTTCTCCCTGCCCGATTCCATCTCCCACGCATCACGGTCGCCTCTCCTCGACTCGGGCGTTTCCCCCGCATGGGCGATCTCTCTGCCTCGCGCCTCCCATGCACCGATGCCAGGGGCCACCTGGGGTGTGCTTGGGGCCCTTTAGGGGTATGATCGCTGCGGAGGCGCCATGATGAGCGAGCGACGAGTTCGGCGGGAAGGCACCGTGGCGAATTGGTGACGGGCAGCTATACGCTCTCTTACCGTGAGGCCGTGCAGGCTCCGGAGAGTACCGGGGCCAAGGCCGCCCTTTTGGGACGGCTGGCATCGGCAGGGTTTCGCGTTCCCGGGGGCTTCGTGCTGAGCGCAGCCGCGTATCACGACTTCCGCCGTGCCGCGGGGATCGAGCGCGCTATCCGGCGCTTTGGCGAGCGCCATGGGGATCCCTTCCGCGAGAGCGCCCTCTTCGAACTGGATCGGATCCGCCTCGCCTGTTTGCGGACCTCCCTCCCGGAGTCGGTGCGCTCTTCCATCATGAGCGCCCTGGCCCAGTGCGGCATCCTGGGCCTGCCGGTCGTGGTGCGCCCCTCTGTCGCGTGCGAGGACGAGACGGACGCGGAGTTCGAGCGCGTCCATCCGGCGGCGCTGAACCTTCTCGGGTTGGATGCCGTGGACAAGGCCGTGCGTGCCTGCTGGGCCAGCCTGTGGCTGCCACGAGCGGTCGCGTATCGGAGACGCGCCGGGATCCGCGAGGACGCCCTCTCCATGGCGGTGATTATCCAGCGGTTTGTACCCGCGGATGCGGGTGGAGTGGCGTTTACGCGCGATCCAGCAACGGGGGATGAGCGGGTGGAGATCCGCTCGGCCTGGGGCCTGGGCGAAGCCGTCTCTGCCGGGAAAGCGGAGCCCGATCGCTTCCTCTTCCGGCCGGAAGGCGACCTCCTCGCTCTCGCCGGGAGCGAGGTTGGGTCCAAGCTACAGATCGCCCGGCCACGGGCCGTGGGAGGCATCACCTGGCAGAGCACCACGCGCGACCAACGGCGGCGCTCCTCGCTGACCCTGGAGCAGGCGGCGGCGATTGCCGAGACCTGCCGGCGCATTGAGCAGGCCCTTGGAGCCCCGCAGGCAATCGAATGGGCTCGGGTGGGGGATGATGTCTCCCTCCTTCAGACGCGGCCACTCCGGGAGAGTGGTGCGCCCGAGGCCGCCGCGGCGGAGCCCCTGGCGGCAGCCCCCAACCCCCCGCCCTGGGGCACGCGCGTGTGGTCGCCTGCCGCTCTTGTCGCGGCGCTCCCGGTCTCATCCACTCCGCTCACCTGGTCGCTCACCTGCCTCCTCTCGGAGCAGGCCCTGCAGCGCGTGTTGGGCGCCCGGCCGGCGGAGGCATGGGGTAACGGGCCCCTCCTCAGCCGTCAGGAAGGCCGACCGCATCTGGAGGTCTCGGCGCTGCAATGGTTCGCATGGGAGCAGTGGGGACTTGCCCCGGAAGCGACGGCGCGCCTCGTGGGCAGCCGCGAGGCCGGATTGCCCGCGGAGGCGCTGCCGGCCTGTAGCGGGTGGCAGTTGATGCGCCGACGGTGGCGCCGGCTCGGCTTCTCAATCGCCTGCCGGCAGGCCGCGAGCAGGGGAAAGCCGCGCCTCCTTCTGGCGGCACGGCGGTTGGCCGATCTGGAGCGCCGTCTGCTGCAGAGCCTCAGTGATCTGGACCTGCTGGACGCCAGTGTTGCCAACGCCGAGACTGCCCTGGGCTACCTGCCCGAGGTGATCCGGGCGATGTGTCGATCGGCATCCGCGCTCTTTCGCCTGGAGGAGACACTCGCCCGGCGGATGGGGGCGGACTACTCGCCCGCGCTCCTTGGAGAGGTGCTGGCCCGCGAGGGGAGTGCCCTCGGAATGCGCGCCGCCGAGCTGTTGCGCCGGCTGGCCAGGCAGGCGGCCGAAGAGTCTCAGGCGCGCGAGGCTCTCGAGCAGACCGTATCGCCCGGATCCGGCGACAGCGACACGGGAGCCTCGGAGGCGTGGCTTGCACGGTTTGCCGGCACGCGTGCGGAGCCGCTTCTCCGGCGATTTCTCCATCGCTTCGGGCATCATTCGCTCGTCGATATGGAGCTCTCGGAGCCGCGTTGGTCGGAGGATTGCCGCTATCCGCTGCGGGTCGCGGCGAGCTACCTGGCGACTGATCTGCCGGCCATGCAAGGCGCGCGCCCGCGCTCGCGCGTGGCCTGGGCACAGGCGAAGCGACACCTGAACCTGTGGGAGCAGTATCGGTGCCGGCGGCTGATTGGCTCCCTCTTGCATAGCGTGCATCTGCAAGAGGCTGCGCACGCTCTTCTGGCCCGGCAGGCGGCCCTGGAGCGCCGCTTCTGCCTGGAGGCCGGAGCACGTCTGGCGAGCCGTCAGGCCCTCGAAGCCGCCGAGGATGTCTTCTTCCTGAATGCTTCCGAGTTGCGCGCTTTCCTCATGGGAGAAGACCCGAAGGGCGACACGCGCGCCGCGGTGGCCCGGCGCCGGCGCGAGCTCTCGTCGGAAGAGGGCGCGGATGCCCGCGTTGGCGACCGGATGGAGGATCAGGCAGGCAGCGCCACGGCCGCGCTCGCCGGTCTGGGGGTATCCGGAGGTCGGGCGACCGGGCGCGCGCGCATCCTGCGCGGCCCGGCAGAGGGCTGGAATCTGCAGCCAGGAGAGATCGTTGTGGCCCCGCGCATTGGCATGGCGTGGGCGCCCATCCTCCTGCGGGCGGGAGGCGTGATCCTGGAGGGCGGAGGGCTGCTCTCGCAAGGCGCGCTCCTGGCTCGGGAGTGCGGCGTTCCCGCGGTCTCCGAAATCTCGGATGCCACGACGCGCATCGCCGAGGGTGCCCGCGTCGTGGTGGATGGCACCCGGGGCAAGGTCGAGATCCTGGGGCGGTCCGGTGCCTGAACCCCCGACCAGCGAGATGGGATGCGAGCCGGCCGGAGCGCGCGGGCGTCAGGATGCTATCGCCGGCATCCTGACGCCTGCGCCTGTCGCTCAGTG
>DUUU01000040.1 GCA_012841485.1 Armatimonadota bacterium | reverse complement strand
TTCCGAACACGGCCGTTAAGCCCTCCGGGCCGAAGGTACTGCAGCCACGCGGCTGTGGGAGACTAGGTAGCGCCGGGGATCCTTCAAGGGCTGCCGCAACTACTCGCGGTGGCCCTTTTGCTTGTACGGGCCACCGTAGCCCCTGTCTCGCAATTGCATGCCGCTATGAGGAACCCAACCCTCAAGGGAACAATGAGCGGCGCGATCTCGTCTCGCTGTATGATACTCGGGGCGTGAGTGGCCTTCGCGGCTTGCTTTCGCCCCCATCTTTGCGCGGTGCCAGAGGGGGAGCCCGGCAGTGGGGTCCGTGGCCTCACCACGCGTTGCCGCGGCACAGCGGATCGGGGGAGGGATCTTCCTGCATAGCGTCGAAAACCTGATTTAATGCATGTCATCGGAGACCGACCTGAAGGCAAGGGAGATCGAGATGAAGAGAGCTGGCTTCACGCTGATTGAACTGTTAGTCGTCATAGCCATCATTGCCATATTGGCAGCCATCCTGTTTCCGGTATTCGCGCGCGCGAGAGAGAACGCACGCAAGTCGACGTGCCAATCGAATCTCAAGCAGATCGGCATGGGCCTGATGCAGTATTGCCAGGATTATGACGAGCGCTACCCGGACGCACGCTATGACGCGAATCCGAGCCCGTATCCACTTATCTACGAGGCGCTGGAGCCCTATCTGAAGAACCACCAGATCTGGCTGTGCCCCGCGAAGGGGGGCCTGATGCGGGGTGGTACCACAACCCCATACACCTACAACGGGCGGCAGTTCCCCGTTTCGCCGAACTACGGCTGGAATCAGCTCCTGGCCGCGCGGTCGATGGCCGAGGTGACGGCCGTCGCCGAGACGGCGGCTGTTGCCGATTGCTCGCATCCACTATGGATAGACCACGTGGGGCGAATTGCCTGGGCGAACAGCGGTGATAGCGTTCTCTATCCCGCGTCCGGCACACAGGCCGACTATATGAAGGATGCGTACTCGCGGCATAGCGGCGGTGAGAATATCGCCTGGGCGGATGGGCATGTGAAGTGGATGTCCTCCGCGGCGATCTGGTCGGCAGGCAACGCCAAGATCATCCAGGTGGTCCGCTAGCTTTCTCTGGCAAGGTGCCGAAACGGCTCGCCGATGGCCGGCGCAGGCCCCCCATGATCCACATCACGCAGGAACGGCATTGTGCGCGGATCCGAATGTCAGAAGGCCCTGGGTGAATGGGCGTAACCCAGGGGCCTTCTATCGCGTCTAACGCGGTAGTGGCGTGCCTCTCGCCCGATGGGGCCTCTGCGCGGATTTCGACAGGCGTTCGGCGGTAGAGACTGCCCTCGCGGGTGTGAAGAGGGAGTGGAGAGCAGCCATGTGGAGCAGGATCCTCGCCATCTCTGCCGCGGATGGGTCGTTGTGCCGTCGCTTTGGGGGGCTACTCATCGCCGCCCTCTTCTTCCTTGGGGCTGTGGGCGTCGATGCGGCGCCCGCAGGCCCGCCCGCACCGGAGGATAAGCCCGGGCTCATCCTCCCCTTCGAGAGCGATACGGCGTTTGTGCCGGCGAACCCGATCGACACGCATGTGCTCGCCGTCCTGAAGAAGAAGGGGATCGCGCCGGCGCATCTCTGCTCAGACCAGCTCTTTATTCGCCGTGTCTACATCGACCTGATCGGCACGCTCCCGACGCCGGAGGAGGTCCTCGCCTTCCTGGAAGACACGAACCCGAAGAAGCGAGCCGCCCTGGTCGAGAGGCTGCTGGAGCGCGAGGAGTTCGCCGACTATGCCGCGCGGAAGTGCTGCGACATCCTGCGTGTGAAGGCGGAGTTTCCGATCAACCTGTGGCCGAACGCCGTCCAGGCCTACCACCGCTGGATCCGCGAGGCGATCCGGCAGGGGATGCCGTATGACCAGTTCGCGCGCCAACTCCTCACATCGAGCGG
>DUUU01000405.1 GCA_012841485.1 Armatimonadota bacterium | reverse complement strand
GGCGCCACTTACTGGCTCAACCTCAGCTTCACTCTGGCGGAGGAGATGCCCTGGGCGTCGCGGGGATACGAGGTCGCCTACGACCAGTTCGAACTCCCGCGCAAGGCAGAGGCGCCGGCGCTCCTGGCCGAGGCGATGCCTCCGGTGGCCCTGCGCGACCTCCCGGGCGAGGTGATCCTCCACAGTGATGAGTTTGCGATCACCTTCGACAAACGGACCGGGACGATCCGCGATTGGATCTGGCAGGAGATCCCGCTCATCGATGCCGGGCCGCGGATCCAGCTCTGGCGCGCGCCGACGGATAACGACCGCAACATCAAGCACGTGTGGTACCGCGCCGGCTACGACCGCCTGGTGTCCCGTGTGCAGCGGATGGAGGTGCAGGAGCTCTCGCGCCACGCCATTCGCCTGGAAGTGGATACCCGCCTCGGCGCCGTCTCTTTGCGGCCATCCTTCGATGTGCGCTACTGCTACACCCTCTATGGCTCGGGCGATCTGGTGATAGAGACCCGCCTGATACCGCTTCAGGAGGATCTGCCGGACCTGCCGCGGGTGGGCCTGGAGCTGCGCACGCGGCCCGGGTTCACGCAGTTCGCGTGGTATGGGCGTGGCCCGCACGAGAGCTATATCGATCGCAAGGAGAGCGCCCGCGTCGGGGTCTACGGGGGCACGGTCGAGGAGCAATACGTGCCCTACCTCTTCCCGCAGGAGAATGGGAACAAGGCGGATACGCGCTGGGCGGCGATCACCAACCTGCGCGGCGAAGGCCTTCTCTGCATGGGGATGCCGGTGATCAACGTCAGCGTGCATCACTACACGACGGAGGACCTCACTGCCAGCGCGCATCCGCACGAGTTGACGCGCATCGCGGAGACGGTGGTGCATCTCGATTACCAGCAAGGCGGCCTGGGGAGCAACAGTTGTGGCCCGCGCCCGCTGCCGCAGTACCTGCTCCAGCCGGTCGAGATGAGCTTTGCCGTGCGCCTCAAGCCGTTCTCGATGGATGCTCGCTTGCCGATGTCGCTCTGGAAGGAGAGCCTGCCGGCCCCGCACGCCTGAGCTGCGGGGTGTTGGCTACGCGCTGGCGCTCTCGCCCCTTGGATCGGGAGCGCCAGCGGCGGTCGGAAGCGCCTGGGGCGCTTCGGGTGATGAAGTAGGTGACTATGAAGCGAATGCTGCTCATACTCTTCGGGTTGGCACTGGCGTCTGGCGCGCGTGCCGCGGAGATCCGCGTGACGAGCGATCCGCCCCTACCAGTTGCTAACCTGCTGCAAAATCCAAATGTAGAAGAGGGTCGGGATGGCCAGCCGGACGCCTGGCGCTTCACCACGGCACGCCCCGATAACTTTGAGATCGGCTGGGTGGATGGCGGGCGCTCGGGAAAATGCCTGCGAGCGCGCGCCAAGACCGCGGTGATGTCTGGTTACTGGGCGCAAACCGTGCCCGTGGAGCCGGGCAAGAAGTATCTCTTCCGGGGCTACTATCGCCTGATGGGCGGGAAGATGCTCTGCTACGCCCACGCGCGAACCCCCCTGCCGGACGGGCGGAGCGTCGCCGTGGATAAGCGCTTCTACCGAGGCACGATGCGCGGGCACTGGCTGTCCCCTGTCTTCTTGCCCCCCGATTCACTGGGCGGGCCTGATCCGGATCGGTGGTACCCCTTCCGCATCGCCGCGGAGATCCCGGATCCGATGCAAGCCATCGCGCTCAGTCTGGGGCTCTTCTTCGAGGCGGGCGAGGTGTGGTTTGACGACCTCCACGTCGGCCTGGCGGAGACGGAGCTCTCCATCCAGGTGAAGGCCGGGCCGGGTGAGAGCATCCAGCGGGTGACGGTCACGCCGGTCGATGCCGATAAGCCGGTGTTCGACTCCGGACCGCTGGCGGCGGAGACCCCTCTCTTCGAGAGAAAGCTGCGCGGTCAGCCAACGGATGCGGTCTATGAGGTGGTGGCGACGCTCGCCGATGGCAAGAAGCTCACCGCGCGCTATCCGCGGGTTGGGGAGGGGGAGAGCCGATGAGACGCATTCTGTCCGTTGCCGCCGTGTTGATCGCCGCCGCGTCCGGCGCTCACGCGCAGGGAAGCGCGCGCGCCGGTGGCCTGGAGCTGTCGTTTCTGCGCGGCGGGGAGTTTTCGGCCCGGGTATCGATGGACCCGGGTTTGGCGCATGGTGCCGCGCTTTTCATCTATGGCGGGAAAGGGAAGCAGCCGGTCGCATTGGACGCTCGTCCGGCGGCAGGGAGCGCGTGGGAACTGGCGGCCCGTGACGGTTTTCCGCTCACGGGAACGCTGAAGATTGCGCCGGCCGGCCGCTGCCTGGTGTGGGAGGTTTCGTGCGCCAACACCGGCCGAGAGCAGCAGTGGCTGGAGGTGGGCCCGCGCGTGGTCCTGAACGGCGCGAGCGTCACGCACTTCTTCGATGGCTGGGACGACTATGAGGCGCCAAAGGCGAAGACCTCCTCCGAGCGCCTGGAGGGGAATATGCCGCTCGCCGTGGCCTGGAACGCCGCCGCGTGCGTCGCCGTCGGTCTGGAGCCGTCGCAGTTGGTCTCCTATCTGCGGCAAGAGTACGAGCCGCTTGCGGATGGTAGCGCGCGCCTGGCAGCCATCGCTCGCATCGTGGTGGACCCGGGCAAGACAGAGACGGTGAAGTTTGTCCTCTGCGCAACGCCCGGCGAGTGGGGCAAGTACGAAGCGTTCGAGGCCTACTACGATTCCTTCCCGGAGTGGTTCCACCCGCGGAAGGATGTGGATCCGCGCACGCACCTGGGCAGCACGCAGTACCGTGCCTGGCCTGCCGGCACCTGGTCGCCCGAGATTTGCCGGCGTCTCTATGGGGGCTGGGATTGGTGCTATGCTCCTTTCCGGCGCACCGGCGATATCGTGGGCCGCGCGGAGCTGTGGGACTACGAGCCGGTGCGTCCTTTTGGCAAGACGCGCGGCAAGCCGCGCGAGGAGTACCTCGCGTGGCGCAAGGAGGCTTTCACCGCCGGAGCCCGCAGGGCGGGCGTGGCGATGATGTTCTACATCCCCGCCCAGATCTGGTGCGAGGAACGCCTGGCCAGAGAACGCTATGCCGACGCACTGACCACCGATCCGAAGGCGAAGACCTACTTCGATACGCCGTGGGTCACCGGAAACGATAACGAGCTGCGTGTCTTCCCCTACAAGACCTCCTTTGGGGAGCAGAGCTATCGAGACATGCGCCAGGTTGCCGAGGAGCTAGACCTCTCCGGCTTTGCCTTCGACACCGCCGGCGACGCGACGCGCTACACCGGTCCGGCGCTCCCCAACCTGGATGCGCGCGCCTGGGATGACCAGGTGGGTGTCTACTGCGCCGAGATGGTGGCGATCACGCACCTCATGGACTTCGTGCACACGCTGAAGAAGGATGGCCGGCCGCTCTCGGTGGTCTCGAACCCGATGTCGAACGGCACCTACGCCTCTTGCTTCCATAGCGACAGCGCCATGCTGGAAGGCAGTCCCTGGCAGCGCGGGCGCACTGATGGGGATCACCTGCGCTGGAAGATGGGACGCAAGACGCTCGTCTGGTGGGAAGGTTACGAGATTGGCGATTTCGTTGATCTCGAGAGCGTGAAGCCGGACCAGCTGGCTCGGGTCTATGAGGGCCTGGCCGATTTCACCCTGCTCCAGAGCCTGCGAATCGGCTACATCCCAACGCCTAACTTCACTCAGGGCGTTGGCCGCCTGGTCCGCTGGCTGCCGGCCATCGTGGAGTGCGTGCAGACCGGCTGGGAGCCGGTGCCTGCGACGCGCGTGCCGGAGCCGCTCTGGGTGACCCGCTACGGTCGGGGGCTGAAGACGCTCCTCGCGATTGCCCACGAGACGGGCGAGCCGGTGCGCGGCGAGGCACGCATCCTCCACCAGCGGATGGGCGGGAACGCGCTCCTCTTCTCGCACTATGACGGCCGCGCGCTCACCAACCGGGTGGCAAAGGGCGAGACGGTGGTGCCGGTGAACGTGCCGGTGCGCACGCCGTGGCTCCTGCGCGCCCAGATCGAAGTGGTGAACGCGAGCGCTGTCCGCACTGCTGAAGTGCGCGAAACGGCCAGCGCCACGGGCAGCCGCCTGGATGCCACGCTTTCCGGCACCGGCGAGACCGCTTTGCGGATCCGGGTGCCCGCCGGCATGAGGCTCGTCGCGCTCCGCGTCGCTGGCCGGCCCGTCCAGGCCCGGCCGGAGGGCGACGCGGTGGTGGCCAGGGCAAAGCTCGGCGCCAATACGCGCCTGGCGGCCCAGTTCGCATCGAACCTTCTGGACCTCCCGGAGCGCGCGCTCCTGGACTACCCCTTCGTGAAGAATAGCAAGCCGGCGTGCGCCATCGTGGTGCCCAAGGGCGCTG
>DUUU01000404.1 GCA_012841485.1 Armatimonadota bacterium | reverse complement strand
GGCACTCTTCCGCGCCGCCGGCATCCCCCGTCACAGCACCACCGCCACCCCGCTGGAAGGAGCCCGCCGCAGCCTCGCAGTCCCCCGCCTCCAAGGCGCGCCCGACTCAGCCGGCGCCGGAGATGACCAGCCGGGGGTGGTCCGGCTACCTGGATGCCTACAAGCACGCCATCCGCTACTTCAACCCGCGGCTCTCGGAGGCGCAACAAGACGCCATTGCACGGAGCATCCTGGCCTACAGCGCGCACTTCGGGATTGACGCGCGCCTCGTCGTCGCCGTAATCGCCGTGGAGTCCGGGTTCAAACCGACCGCAACGTCCCATAAGGGCGCGATGGGCCTGGGCCAGCTCATGCCCGGCACCGCGGCGGGCCTGGGCGTGCGCAACGCCTACGACCCGGTGGAGAATATCTACGGCGCCGTCAAACTGCTTTGCGGCCACCTCAAGCAGCACGCCGATAAGCCCTTCTGGGAGCAACTCAAGCTGGCCCTGGCGAGCTACAACGCCGGCGCGGGCGCGGTTCGCAAGTATGGGGGCGTGCCCCCCTACCGCGAAACGCAGCGCTACGTGGCGAAGGTGGCGCGGCTCTATGCCCACCTCTGTGGCCAGTCCCCCGCGAAGTGAGGGCATACCTCCACCAGGCACGCCACTGAAACAAACCCTGGCCGGTCGCGTCTAAACAAGCGACGCGCGTGTTCGCCCACCAGGGCCAGCCTGGCCGCCTCTGCAGCGGAAGGAGCGACGCGCCCTGGGTTCGGTCGGTTCTCCTTGGAACCATGGGCTCGCGTGAATGGCGGGGCTCATCGCATCCGGTTCCCGGCGGGAAGTGAGGCGAACTCGCCAACGGGAATGGGGACGGGCATGATACTTCGTGTCGCGGATAAGCCGCAGCGGCGCGGTCGCTCTGCGAGGCGCTCCGGGGAGTGCGCCACACTCCCGAGCAACACCTCTCGGAGGCAACGGCATGCCTGGATCCTTTTGAGCCGGGCCTCCGATAGGAGGCCGGGCGCGTGCTCGCGGCCCGCGATCCAATCGGCCCGCGCGGGGGCGGCACGGCATGTCTGGGCGCTCGCCGTCGCGCTCGCGGCGCTCTCCCTCTTGCCAGCACTCGGGGCGGTCGATCCCAACCAGCAACTCAGCTTCGCCAAAGGTCTCTACGAGCGCAAGCTCTACTCGCTCGCCGTGCCCGAGTTCGAGAAGTTCCTCAGAAGCCATCCGAAGCACGCGGGCGCCGCCACGGCCTCCTACCTTTTGGGACATAGCTACCGGGGCAGCGGCGACTGGGCCAAAGCGGCCACAGCCTACGAGGCCGCGCTGCGCGCCTATCCGAAGGATCCGCAAGCGGATGGTGCCCTCTTCTCCCTAGGCCAGTGCTACCTCCGGCTGGAGCAGTTCGACAAGGCGGCAGCCACTTTCACCCGGCAGATCGAGACGAGCAAAGACCCGGAAGCTCTGGCGCAGGCCCGCTACTGGCTGGGCGAGGCAGAGTATCAGCGGAAGCGCTACCCGCAGGCCGAGGCGGCCTATCGCTCCCTGGTGCAGAAGCACCCGACGCATCAGCACGTTCCCTACGCCTACCTGTCTCTGGGCGCCTGCGCGGCGGAACGCGGTGACCCCGAAGCGGCCGTCGCCGCGCTCCGCGTGCTCCTGGAGCGCCACCCGCAGTTCGAAGCACTCGATGAGGCCCGCGTGCGCCTGGGCGACGCCTTCCGCGCCCTGGGCCGTCACCGCGAGGCGCGAGAGGCATATGCCGGCGTGAGCACGCGCGACGCGGGTCTACGCCTGGCCGCCATGCTCGGAAGCGCCTACGCCGCATTGGACGCAAAGGATTATCGCGCGGTGCTGGCCGCCACCGCGGAGTGCGCCACCCTCTCGGAGACGGCGAGCCGCGAACGCGCGGAGACCGACCTCCTGGCCGCCGGAGCGCGCTATGGCTTGAAGGAGTACCCCGCGGCACTGGAGGCCTATGAGCGCGTTGTCGAGAGCCAGCATGCTGACCTGGCAGAGGAAGCGCTCTACTGGTCCGGGAATACGCTGCGCGCCGCCGGCAAGCCAGACGAGGCGGTCGCGCGCTACACGGCCATCCTGACGCGCTTCCCGAAGGGGGCTTTCGCCGCGCGTGCCCGGCTGCGCATCGGAGATTGCCACGCTGATGCCGGCCGCTCCGGCGACGCGGCCGCCGCCTACCGGGCCGTGCTGGAGGCGCACCCCAATACCGATGCCGCGCGCGAAGCCCAGGCCGCCATCGCCGACTTGCTGAGGCAGGCTGGAGCCGGTGATGAGGAGACGAGCCAGCTCCTGCGCGAGGTAGGACAGCTGCCGCCCGGCAGCATCGCCGCCGATGCCCAGGTCCAGCTGGCCCAAAAGGAGTTCGCCGCAGAGCGTTACGCGCAGGCGGCAGCCCTCGCCGAGCGCGTGCTGGACGGGAAGCCGGCGCCCGAAGCCGCCGAGCAGGCGCTCTATCTACTGGGAGCGGCGCGTCTCCAGACGCGCAACGCATCCGGCGCGGTCAAGGCGTACACCCAGCTCCTCGAGCAGCACCCCAAGGGGAAGCTCGTGGAGCAGGCGCTCCTGGAGCTGGCGTGGGCCCACCTCGATCTGAAGCAGTACCCGGAGGCGGCGCGCGCGGTGCGCCGGCTCGCGGAGCGCAATCCCCAAGGGCCGATTCGGGTGCCGGCGTTCCTCACCCTGGCCGAGGCCGCGACGATGGCGGGCCAGTACGCCGAGGCGGAGGAGGCCGCGAACAAGGCGCTGGCATCCAATCCGGGGCCGGCAGAAGCGGTATCGGCGCTCTACGCGCTCGCCTGGGCATCCCATTCCCAGAAGGATTACCGAACGGCCGCGCAGCGCTGGCAGAGGGCGCTGGAGAAGGCGCGGGCCCTGCCGGAATCGCCGATGGTGCCCCGGATCGCCTACTACCTGGGCTACGCGCTGACGCAGAACAAGGCCTACCGGGAGGCCCTCCCCGCCCTCCAGCTCGCCGCGGAGAAGGGCCCCTTCGCCGAGAGGGCGCGGTATGATCTGGGCTGGAACTATGCGGAGCTGAAGGAGCATGATCGCGCCGCCGCGGAGTTCGAGCGCCTGGCTGCCGACTACCCGGAAGGCCGGTATGCGACGGAGGCGCTCTTCCTGGCGGGCGAGCAGTACTTTGCCCGGAAGGAGTACCCCGCGGCCGCGCAGCGCTACCAACGCGCGGAGGCGCGGAAGCCAGCCGGCGAGCTGGGCTATCAGGTTGCCATGCGCCTCGGCGCGGCGCTCTACTACACGCCGGACTACCCGGGGGCGGCTGCCGTGTTCGCTCGCGCCGTCGATCTGTCGCCGGGCCCGAAGGAGAAGGCCGAAGCCTGTTTCTGGGCGGGTGCCTCCTACGCGAAGGCAGAGCGATGGCGCGAGGCGCGTCCTTGCTTCGAGCGCGCCTTCCAGGCCGCCCCGGAGGGACCGCTCGCGGCGCAGGCGAGACTGGGCCAGGTGCGCTGCCTGCTGGCAACCGGCGAGGCGGCCGCGGCCGCTGACCTCGCTGATGAGGGCCTGAAAGCGGCGCAAGGCGATGCCGCCGCCGAGCTGCAACTGCGCAAGGGGGAAGCACTCCAGGCGCAGGGGAAACACGCCGACGCGGCCACCGAGTTCCTGAAGGTCGCCGTGCTCTACCCGCAGAGCGAGTGGGCCGCGAAGGCGCAGTACCAGGCCGGACAATCCTATGAGAACGCCAAGGAAAACGCGCGCGCGATAGCGGTCTACCGTGCCCTGATCGAACAATACCCGCAAAGCCAGGCGGCAGAGCAGGCACGTGCCCGCCTGACGGCGCTTGCCCCATAGGGAAGGCTGCTTCAAAACGATGTTCAACCTAGGTGTCATGCGTGAGGGCGGGCCTATCGTCCTCATCTACATGCTGCCACTTGTGGTCTATTCGATCCTTTCGGTGGCGGTGATCCTGGAGCGCGCGTATACGCTGCGCCGGCTGCACCGCATCGAGGAGGAGGAGTTTCCTCGCCTTCGCGAGGGCATGCGCAATGGCACGCGCGACGAGGTGCTGCAAGACCTGCACGCAAACCCCGCGCCGGTGGCGCCCGTGCTGCGCGCGGGTGCGGATCGAAGCGAGTTCGGTGCCGAACAGGTGAAGGAGGGCATCGCGCAAGCCCTGGCGCTGCAAGCAGCAGGCTTCAGCCGTTACCTGGGTATCCTGGCCACCGTCGGAAGCACCGCGCCCTTCATCGGGCTCTTCGGCACGGTACTCGGCATTCTGCGAGCGTTCAACAAGATCGCCCAGCAGGGCTTCGGCGGCCCTTCGGTCGTGGCAGGAGGCATCGCCGAGGCACTCATCGCGACAGCCTTCGGATTGGGCGTCGCCATCCCCGCGGTGATCGCCTACAACATCTTCGTCGGCAAGGTGAACGATCTGACCCTCCTGGTGGGCTCGCACGCCTCCGACCTGGCCCCCTACGTGATGCAGCGGGAGACAATCGATGCGGGTGCCTAACAACGATGGGAAGATGATGGCGGAGATCAACATTATCCCGCTCGTAGACATCTCCCTGGTGCTCCTAATCATCTTCATGGTCACCACAGCCTTCGTCAAAGAGGCGGGGCTGAACATGAAGCTGCCCAAGGCGGCTACCACGGAAGCCGCCCCGGAAAAGCAGCAGGATATCAGCATCGCGATTGCGGGCGATCGGAAGCTCTACTTCGATGGACGCGCGACCACGCCGGAGCAGCTTCGTGCCCGCCTGCGCATGCGCGCTGCCAAGAGCACGGAGGATCGGGTGATCATCAAGGGCGATCAACAAGTGCCGTACGGGAAGATCATGATGGTGCTCGACGAGGTGAAACTGGCCGGCTTTTCCCATATCGCCCTGGCGACCGAGCCGGTTCTGGAGGCGCCTTCGTCTGATGAGCGGAGGTGAGCTCACCGGTTGCCGGCGTCGTGGGCACCCCGCGGGAAGTGAACAACCATGGTCCGAGACGGCGTCTCCATCGGCCCCTTTGTGATCGGGTCGCTGGTGCTACACACATTCGGATTCGCGGCGGTCGCTCACCTGCAAGGACCGCCCCGCAAGCCACCGAGGGCGCGCGTGATCGAGGTTGCCGTGCTCGCGCCAAAGAAGGCACCGGATCCGAGGCCAGCGCCTGCCAAGGCGACTGTGGATTCGGATAGGCCACCGCGTCGCGACCGCTCGGTGCCGTCGCACCCGGAGACCTCCGCGCGGCGCGTGTCGAAAACACCGGTTGCCGCTCGCACGTCACCGCGCCCCAATCCGCCCGCTCCGGCCCCGCGCAAGCAGGAGGCGGTTCCTGAGACCGCCTCGCGCAGGGCAGAACCAGCGCACGCGCCCGCAAGCCCGCGCGCCGTGCAGATGGCGCGCCGCGCTCTCCCGGAAGCGGAGTTCCCAGAGTGGAGGCCGCGCCCGGCCGCGCCCGGCTCGGGCACGCCGGCGGG
>DUUU01000403.1 GCA_012841485.1 Armatimonadota bacterium | reverse complement strand
GCGTTGAGATCGATAAGCGGAAGATCGATCTGCAGGAGCCGATCAAGCTGATTGGTACCTACACGGTGCCCGTGCGCTTCATGCGCGATGTGGTGGCGCAGTTGGTGGTGAACGTCGTCGCGGTTGGTGGCGAGGTTGCCGAGGCAACGGAGGAAGCCGCGGAAGCGCCGGCCGAGGCCGCTGCCGAAGCGTCGGCTGAGGCCGCTGCCGAAGCACCCGCGGAAGCCGCGCCTGAAGCAGCGGCGCAGGGCGAATAGCGATCCCGAGGGCCCTGGAAGATGTCCCTACAGAGAGCTGCCCGCGTTCCTCCGCAATCACTGGAGGCTGAGCAGGCCACCCTGGGCGCGATGCTCCTCGAGCGCGCTGCAATCGAGAAAGCCTGCGAGCTCCTCCAGCCGGAGGATTTCTATCGCGAGGCGCATCGCATCATCTTCCAGGCGGCAGTAGACCTCTCCGATCGCAGCGAGCCGGTGGACCTCACCACGCTCGCGGCAGAGCTCGAGAACCGCGGCCAGCTGGAGCAGGCCGGTGGCCGGCCCTACCTGGCGGCTCTGCTGGACGCGGTTCCGACTGCGGCGCACGTCGAGTATTACGCCCGCATCGTCGAGCAAAAGAGCATCCTGCGGCGCCTGATCACCGTGGGCACCGAGGTGGTCGAAGCCTGCTTTGGCGAGGTCGAGAACACCGAGGATGTGGTGGATCGCGCCGAGACGGCTATCCTGGCCGTGGCGCAGCGGCGCACCGGACGCGCCTTCACGCCCCTCAAACCCCTGCTTGATGAGGCGATGGACTCCATCGAGCGCCTCTATCGCGATAAGGTGGAGACCACCGGAGTACCTACCGGACTTCGCGCCCTCGATGAGATGACCAACGGCTTCCAGAAGTCCGACCTGATCATCGTCGCGGCGCGACCCAGCATGGGCAAGACCAGCCTCTGTGTCAACATCGGTGTGCATGCCGCCGTCCACGCCAAGGTCCCCGTCGCCATCTTCAGCCTGGAGATGTCGAAGGAGCAGCTTGCGCTGCGCATCATCCAATCGGAGGCGCGAGTGGATAGCCGCCGCCTGCGCACGGGGCACCTGAACGAGGAGCAGTGGCGCCGGATGACGGAGGGGGTCAACCGAGTCTGGCACGCGCCGATCTATATTGACGATACGCCCGGCATCTCTGCCATGGAGATGCGCGGCAAGGCGCGCCGCCTGCGCGCCGAGGTGGGGCCGCTTGGCCTCGTGATCGTGGATTACCTCCAGCTCATGCGCTGGCATGGCCGCGTCGAGAGCCGCCAGCAGGAGATCTCGGAGATTGCCCGCTCCCTGAAAAACCTGGCCCGCGAGTTGGAAGTCCCCGTCATCGCTCTCTCGCAGCTCTCGCGCGCGGTGGAGCGCCGCGAGGACAAGCGTCCGATTCTCTCGGACCTGCGTGAAAGCGGCTCGATTGAAGCGGAAGCCGATCTGGTGATGATGCTCTATCGGCCCAGCTACTACCAGTATGACCGCGAGGGGGACGCGGAGGAGGTGGAGCAGGAGGGGGCCGAGCGCGTGGACGAGACGCAGTTGATCATCGCTAAGCACCGCAATGGCCCGACCGGCACCGTGGACCTGATCTTCATGCCGGACTATGCGCGCTTTGGCGACCAGGCCGATGCAGGCTACTATTAGGAACTGGAGAACACCGTGAGAGTACTGGTGCTGGGTGGGGGCGGGCGCGAGCACGCGCTTGTGTGGAAGCTGCGGCAGAGCCCGCGGGTGACCGACCTCTTTGCGTGCCCCGGCAACGCCGGCATCGCGCAGATGGCCGAGACGGTCCAGCTCTCCCTCGATGACCCGAACGCGCTGGCGCAGTTTGCCATTGAAAACCGAATTGATCTCACCCTCGCGGGGCCGGAGGCGCCCCTCGTCGCGGGCGTGGGCGAGGTGTTTGGCGCGCGCCTCCTTCACCTCTTCGGGCCCGGCAAGGCGCAGGCCCGCCTGGAGGGAAGCAAGGTCTACGCGAAGAAGCTGATGCGCGAGCTCGGGATCCCCACAGCGGAGTTCGAGGTCTTCGCCGATGCCGCGAAAGCGGTTGAATACGTGCGCGCCGCCAATCGCCCCCTCGTGGTGAAGGCGGATGGATTGGCAGCCGGCAAGGGCGTGATCGTGTGCGATGGCCCCGCCGAAGCCGAGGAGGCGATCCGCCAGATCATGGTGGACCAGGCGTTTGGCGCAGCCGGGAGGGAGATTGTCATCGAGGAGTGCCTCGAGGGCGAAGAGGCGACTCTCATGTTCTTCCTGGATGGGCGCACCTCCGCGCCGATGCTCCCTTCGCAGGACCACAAGCGGCGCGATGAAGGCGATGCCGGGCCGAATACGGGCGGCATGGGGTGCTATGCCCCGGTGCCCGCGGTGCCGGAGGCGCTCGTCGCCGAGGTCCAGCAGGGCGTGGTCGCGCCGATCCTCGAGGCGCTCGATCTGCGCGGCATTCCCTACAAGGGCGTGCTCTACGTCGGTTTGATGCTCACGCGCGAGGGCTACCGGGTGCTTGAGTTCAACGTGCGTTTTGGCGACCCGGAAGCGCAGACGGTGTTGCCTCTCCTGGAGAGCGACCTGGTGGACGTCGCCACCACCGTGATTGATGGCGGGCTCTACCGGCTGAAGCCGCGATGGTCGTCGCAGAAGGCGCTGACGGTGGTCCTGGCGTCCGGCGGCTATCCGGGCTCCTACGAGACGGGCAAGGTGATCGAGGGGCTTGAGGATGCGGCGAAGGTGCCGGGAGTGGTGGTGTTCCACGCCGGCACGGCAGAGCGCGACGGCCAGATTGTCACGGCCGGCGGGCGCGTGTTGAACGTGACGGCGGTGGGAGCCACGCACGCCGAGGCGGCAAAGCGCGCCTACGAGGCGGTCTCGAAGATCCATTTTGAAGGGATGTACTACCGGCGCGACATCGGCTGGCGCGTCATCTCCGAAGAGCAGGCGTAGCCCTGCCGGGCAGCCGATTTTGTCGATGGACGGGACATGAAGGGATTGGTTGCATGCGTGTCGCGGTGATCATGGGGAGTGACTCGGATCTGCCCGTGATGCAGGAGGCGGTGGCGATCCTGAAGGAGCTGGGCGTCGAGACGGAGCAGCGGATTCTGTCGGCGCACCGGGTGCCGCACCGCTGCACGGAGTTTGCCGAGAACGCCGAAAAGAACGGGATCGAGGTGATCATCGCCGGCGCGGGGGGCGCCGCGCACCTCGCGGGAGTCGTCGCCGCGCTGACGCCCCTGCCGGTGATCGCCGTGCCGATCCGGTCGGCTGCGCTCAACGGGCTCGATTCGCTCCTTTCGATGGTGCAGATGCCTCCGGGCGTGCCTGTGGCCACGGTGGGCATTGACGCGGCCCGCAACGCCGGCATCCTCGCGGCGCAGATACTGGGCGTCAAGGACGCGCGGATCCGGGAGAACGTGCGCGCCTACAAGGCCCGCCTGGCTTCTCAGGTGGAGGCGAAGGACCGCGCGCTTCAGGAACAGCAGTAGGGAAGAGATCACCGTGAACACCTTTGGATATGACACCTACCTTTCCCCCGCCACATGGCGCTATGGTAGCCGGGAGATGCGGGCCATCTTCTCGGAGGTGAACCGCCGCCGGCATTGGCGCAAGGTGTGGGTCGCCATCGCGCAGACGAAGTGCGAGATCGGGCTGATCACCCCGGAGCAGCTCGCGGACATCGAGGCACACGCCGACGAGGTGAACGTCGAGCGGTCGCTGGAGATCGAGCGCACGCTGCAGCACGACCTCGCCGCCGAGGCGCAGGCGTTTGCTGAGCAGTGCCCCATTGGCGGCCAGACGCTGCATACCGGGGCCACCTCGGCGGATATCACCGATAACGCCGACGCGCTGATCATCCGGCAGGCGCTGGAGTTGGTGCGCCTTCGCGTGGCGGGTCTGCTTCGTGCCTACGAGCAGCGGATCAGCGAGGTGTACCAGGAGCGCCTGGTGGCCCTCGGCTTCACCCATTTTCAGCCGGCACAGCCCGTACCCTTCGCCTATCGCCTCGCCAACCATGCCCAGGACCTGCTGCGGGTGCTCTGGCAGCTCGAAGGCTTCCAGATTGAGGGCAAGGGCACCAAGGGCGCTGTTGGCACTGGCGCGGACTATACGACTCTTCTGGAGGGCACGGGCGTCAGCTTTCTCGAGTTCCACGAGCGCGTGATGCGCAAGCTCGATCTGCCGGCGCTGACGGTGACCGGGCAGACCGCGACGCGGCTGGTCGATGTGGAGTTCATGGGTATCCTCTATGGTCTAGCGGCGACACTTCACCGCGCCTTCACCGACCAGCGCGTCCTGCAATCGATGGGCGAGACGCAGGAGCCTTTTGCCAAGGGGCAGAAGGGCTCCAGCGTGATGGCCTACAAGAAAAACCCGAAGGACTCCGAGCAGATCTGCGCGCTGTCGGCGGCGGTGATGAGCTTCCACTCCATGGCCGGCTACGCGGCGGCAAACAACCTCCTGGAGCGCACGCTGAACGAGTCGGCCATCCGCCGGGTCTATATCCCGGAGGCGTTCCTCTACACCGATCACTGCCTGATCAAAGCGCACAAGGTGATCTCCGGGCTGGTGATCAACCGGGAGAAGATCGCGCGAGACCTCCGAACGCACGGCGATTTCGCCGGCACGGGCCGGCTTCTGGTGCGCCTCCAGCAGATGGGGGTGCCTCGCGAAGAGGCTTACCGCATGATCCAGAGCTGCTCGCTCCAGGCGCAGGAGGCCGTGGTCCGCGGCGAGGAGAACCCACTCCGGGGGCTTCTCCTGGAGGCCATCCACGCGCTCCCTTATCCCGAGGCGCGCACGCTGACGGCCGAGGAGGTCGCCACGCTCCTGGATGCATCGGCCTACGTGGGCGGCTCGTTCGAGCTCACCGAGGAGTTTCTATCGGTCTTGCGGGGCGCCCTGAGCGCCTACCCGGAGTCCCAGCAGGACGCGAGCGAGAGCGTTTTCTGAGAGTTGGGATTCCGAGCTAGGGAAGACGGGCACGGATAGGGCGGGCTGCCCTCACGCGCGGCCATTCGGGATCGAGGCATGGCACGGCCGAAACGCTCTCGGAGGACCGCGAAGCGGTCCCATAGGATAGCCCAGGGTCTCCTGACCCTGGGTCTCGCAGGCGGAAAATACCTGGCACCCTGAAGGGGTGTGACAACGTAAACGTGATAGCCCCCTCGCCTGCGAGACCGCGGATGAGGGGGCCGGGCACGGATAGGGCGGGCTGCCCTCGCGCGCGGTGCTGTATCGCTGCGCTGCGCACGAGGGAGCGGTGCATACCCGCGTGCCGTCGCGCCCGGCGGCCCTGTGCATGCTCAGGGCTCCAGGGCGATCCCCTCTCGGAGTGGGCCCGCCGGGTTGGTGGGCACGCCGTGAATCCGCAGTTCCCAATGTAGGTGCGGCCCGGTAGAGAACCCCGTTGACCCCACCAGTCCTACCACCTCCCCCTTATCGATCTGCTGGCCTGGGGTCACGGAGATGCGGGAGAGGTGCTCGTAGAGGGTGAAAACCCCCATGCCGTGGTCGATAGCCACGGTGTTGCCACGCATCCACAGCTTCCGAGCGAGGGTAACCCGGCCGGCGTTGGCTGCCTTCACCGGCCTGCCTGCGGGCGATGCGACATCGCGCCCGGAGTGGAACCCCCAGAAACGCCCATTCACGTACCGCTTGCGCCCAAAGGGTGAGGAGATGCGGCCCTCCAGCGGATTGGTAAAGACGCCCTCCCAGAGCGGCTCGGGAGTCGTGCTCGCCAGAGCCTCATTGAGGATCTCTCGCTCCTTCTTCAGGATCTCCGGGGACATCAGCCCCGTCTTGCTCCCTGGCATGCGGATGCGCTGCGTGGGGAAGTTGGCGGAAGTCACCGTCAGAGTCAAGGGGAACTTGTCGTGGCTGCCGTCCTGATAGCGTATCCAGAGCGCGGCGGTGCTCTTGCCCGTGCGCGCGCGGGCGCTCACGCCAAGGAGGCCGGTGAGAACGCCTTGATGGGGGAAACACTGCGCCTTGGTATTTCCGAAGACGAGCGATGCTTTCTCCAGGCTCCGGCCCTCTGGTAGACGGTAAGTGACGCGCACCAGGCCGCCTTGGGGCACCGTCGTGGGTGAGAGCTTGGGGGTCTGGTCCGCGGCATGCGCGGGTGCCAGGGCCACGGCGGCGATCAGCACGGCGGGCATGGCGCGAGGGGCCAGGCAGCGGTGAACTCCTCGCGTTGGGCAGGAGTGCTTCCTGAGTAGTCGCATGGGTGGATCCCTCCTTTCAGATTGGATGATTCAGGCGAGCGCCGGCGTTCCTGGGGAGAGGGACCAAAGGGATCCGGCACCCCCGAGGGCGGAGGCGCCGGATCCCCGGCGAGTCTGCGAACTGCAGTGCAGTACGGAGCATAGCGCGCCCGGCGACCAATCGGAGTGGTCGATGGGGGCGCCTGGTCGCTCTACCGGCGGGCGGGCGCGTTTGCCGGGGC
>DUUU01000402.1 GCA_012841485.1 Armatimonadota bacterium | reverse complement strand
CGGCGAAAGAAGAGGGCATAGGCGATCTGATGGGAGCGCTCCATCGTCTCGGGAACTAAGCGGTAGTTCAAATCATGGACCGTCACCACTGTGCGCACGCCCCGCGGGAGCGAGGGGAGGAAGGAGCACGTGCCCCAGAAAAGGTCCAGGGCATCTTGCCGGCACAGCGCGCCGGCACGCAGCTTCAGCCAGGCAATCGCCTTCATCCGGGGGGCGAGCGGGTGGGAATCGAGGCGCAGCTGCCACCGGCCCGCGGTGACCGGCATCTCCAGCGGCAGGTGGCTGTAGATGAAGAAGCGCGCGTTGGGCAGCAGGCGGTCCAGCCCACGGCACAGCTCCCAGACGTAGCGGCCCACACCAGAGCGTTGGCCCTGCAGCGCCCGGCCGTCAATGCCGATGCGCAGGGGACGGTTACTCACGACCAGCGACGTGCTCATAGACCTTCAACGTTTCGGCGGCGCACCGCTGCCAGGAGAACTGGGCAACGCGCGCCTTTCCCCTGGCTCGCAGTTGCTCGCGCAGGCTCTCATTTTCCGAGACTCGCCGGAGGGCGTCTGCCAGCGCCTCGGTGTCGTCGGGGTGGACGGTCACCGCTGCGTCGCCGGCGATCTCCGGAAGGCAGCTCTGGGTGCTCGTGATGACGGGGCAGCTGCACCCCATGGCCTCCAGGATCGGCAGCCCGAAGCCCTCGTAGTGGCTGGGAAAGACGAAGGCCGTCGCGGCACGGTAGAGGGCCCCGAGCACCGGGTCCGGCAGGTAGCCTGGAAGCACCACGCGCTCCCCCAAACCCAATGCGGCGATCCAGCCCGTGACGGCCGTGGCCTCCGCAGGGGGCAGCTTTCCCGCCAGAACGAAGCTCTCCGGCACGCGCTCTTTCACCAGGGCGAACGCTTCCAGCATGCCGCGGAGGTTCTTGCGCGGGTCTGCCGCGCCGACATAGAGAAAGAAGTGCTCGGGGACCGGGATCCCGTGGGTCGCCGAGGCCTCGCCCGGGGCGAACCGGGCCGGGTCGAAGCCGGGGTAGACGACGGAGATACGCTCTGGCGGGATGCCGAGTAGCTCTACGAACTCCCGCTTCGTCGCCTCCGAGATGGCGATCAGGTGGTCAGCCCGGCGGTAGTTCGCCTCCATCCGCCGCAGGCCAAGGCGTGTGTCGACGCTGGCGCCGTCGTAGTATTCGCGCGGGAAGCGCAGGTGCGCCAGATCATAGGCAGTGGCGATGGTAGCGTAGCCACGGCCGGGGGTGAGCCCCTGGGGGTCGTTGGCGTGGAAGACGTGGCACCCCGTTGCGCGCACCTCGCCCGGCAGGCGCAGTTCGTTCCAGAGCCATTGCAGGCGTACGCCGGGTTTCGGCGGTCGCCAGGCGCGCCGGACCTCCATCAGGTTTTTGGGGCTGGCCGGGGCCCACGAGCGCCGGAGCTGCACGATGGGGAAGGGTGCGCCCGCCAGCGCGTCCACCAGGCCCTGGACGAAGCGTCCGATGCCCCGGTGGCGGTGCGCCGTATCGAGCGGAGTGGCATCGAGGCAAACACGCATCGGTCTATCCCTGCCTGCTCGATTCCACAGTGTCCGCCAGCTTGGCGTAGGCGACAAACTCATACACTGCCGACATGACGGCTGCGAAGAAGCCTACAAAGCCGTTGCGAAACCCCTGCCAGAGGAAGTACTGGCGGAAGAAGACTCCCGCAGGGCGCACGACGCCATACTTCAGGTGGTTGCGCGGCGACCAACGGATGCCTGCCTCGGCCCACTTTTCCGCCTGGAAGGTGGTGTAGAACTGGAACTTGTGCATGAACTGGGCCACCGTCTGGTAGGAGAGGTGGATGAAAGGCTCACGCAGGGCACCCACGTTGCCGTCGATCTCCAGGAACTCATGCACGTGCTTCATGGGGAAGCGACCCTTGCCACGGCGGAAGAGCCGCGGTTGGGCGTCGGGGTAGTACCCTCCCCAGCGCAGCCACCGGCCAAAGTAGAGGTTCTTCCGTCCGACGAGATAGCCGTTGATGCGTTCGTTCTGGATGGCCGCCCGGATCTCCTCCCACAGCGCCGGGGTCATCCGTTCGTCGGAGTCGAGGAAGAAGATCCACGGCTGGGTCACCGGCTCGAACGAGCGCATCTTGTTGACGTTGAGGTTCGAGTTATTCTCCCCGGAGACCAGGATGATCTCCGGGTGCCGCGCTTGGTACTCGCGCACGATTGCCGCGGTGCGGTCGGTGCTGCCGGCATCCAGGATCACCATCTCGGCGGCGAAGCCCACCACACTCTCGATGCAGGCGGCGATATTCGCCTCCTCGTTGTGTGCGATGGTGCAGACCGCCACGGGGACCCGCGTCGCTGTCGTTGGGCTACTGGCTGTTGTCATCTCTCCATCCATCGTCCGGCCGCGGATACTCCGGCGCGCCTCCACGGCGCGGTGGATCAGGACGTAGGCCAGGAACCGGACTGTGCTGAAACGATGGTGGGCGCGGATCGCGCCCGCCTTGGCGAGCATCTGCGCCGGGCTGGCGAATCGCCAGCAGCGCTCCATCCACGCCCAGTTGGCCTCGGGGTTGAGCAGGGTGTCGCGACAGCCATCCGGAAGCGGTCGCGGGCAATCAGCATGGCGTCCGGGATCATATTCACGAAGGCTGGCACGCCAGGGTAGAGCGACGGGTGCCTCTGGTAATCGCCATACTCCTCCAGGGATCGCTGCACTTTGCGCGCGAAAGTCGTCTTCTTCCCATCGTCCCTTCGCCCAGGTAGGGCTCGGAGTGGATGCAAGCGGTGAGCGCCGCACCTGGCAGGCACCGGTCGCACAAAGGTGGGAGGGTGAAGGAGAAGCTCACTTCCGTTGAAGGACACGCTCATACACTTCCAGCGTCTTTTCAGCCACCCGCCGCCAGGTGAAGTGCCTCAAGATGTGCTGCTGCAGCGCCTCTCCATCGCCGGCGCTGTTCCATGCCTGCAGCACTTTGGCGCGGATATCGCTCACGGAATAGGGATTCACATAGAGGGCGTGGTCGCCAAAGTACTCCCGGCCGCCGCCGATGGGCGTGGTGATGACGCGCGCGCCAGCAATCCCCGCCTCGAGGGCGACGATGCCCGGAGTCTCCACGAGCGACGGCAGCGCGAAGACCCTGCACGCGGCGTAGGCACTGGCAAGCAACGGGTCGTCGTGGGCCAGCGGGGGGAGAAAGAGGACGTTGCCATCCGCTTCTCGCCGGCACAGCGCCGAATACTCCTGGTGCCACTCCTTGCCGATGAGCACGAGTTTGAGGCCTGTTCCCTTCAGCGCCTGGATTAGCCGGTGCTGGTTCTTACGGTCCTCAACACGCCCGATGTTAAGCACGAACGGCTCCCGGATGCCGAACTTCTCCCGGAAGAGGTTTGGGTCGCCCTTGGTGAAGCGGCCCTCCACGCCGTTGGGCACCACATGCATCCGCTGTCTGGGGATCCCAAAGAGGGTGCATACCTGCTCTGCCTCTACCTCGGAGTTCGGGAGAAGTGCGGAGGAACGCTGCCACAACCGGCGGATGGTGTTGTGGGCGCCCGCCGGCGCGTGCGCTCTCAGCCAGTAGCTGAGGAGCCGGCGTATTTTCGGCTCACTGTAGAAAATGGTGGAGCAGACGATGGGTATCCCGCGGCTCTCGCACACCTCTGTGAGCGGCTCGAACTGCGCATAGGGCCCGAAGCAGTGCACCAGATCGCCCAGAGTGCTCGTGCGCGGGGTGAGGAACTCCACCTCTACTCCAAGATTGGCCAGCTCCTCCGCGGTCTTGTCTGCCTGGACTTGCGCGCCCCCATAGTAAAGGTAGCCGTGCAAAGGACATGCGAACGTGACACGCATCGTGTTCACTCCTCGGGATAGTGGTTGGCGTTCGAACGCGCGGGCCTGGGAAGGCAACGCAACACTCTCAGTGCCTCGCGCGTGCTCAGTCAGTGGCGGCGCTTCCACCGGGATGGGTATCCCGCGGCGATGCGTTTTTTCCGTCAAGCCGTGATCCTCTCGATGATCTGGCGCAACTGCGGCGCCAGGCAGGGCGGTGAGAACGTCTTGCTCGCGGCGCGCGCGTTGGCGCACTGCTGTTGGTATCGCTCGCGCGGGAAGTCGGAGAGGATGCGCAGAATGAGATCACGCATCTCATCCAGCGAGTCGCAGAGATAGCCGAGATCCCCCAGCCGAGCGAAGTAGCTGGCGACATAGGGGTTGCGGAGGCAGATGACAGGCTTCCCGTAGGCGAGCGTGTCGATGAACGAGGCACTGGCGCGGAGGCGGTACGCGTGCGGCGGGAGCACCATCACGCTGTAGGTGATGCTGGTTGCGCGCCTGGCATACTCCGCGAGCGGGAGCGGATCTGGCGACACCCCGCGGATCCGATCCCCCGCGAGATCCCGCTCGCATTGGCTGGGTGCGAAGCCCACCAGCCACCATTCAGAGCCGCTGGATCGCGCCGTCACTTCCGCGGCCAGGCGGCAGAACGGCTCGAACCCCTTCCCGGCCGAGCCAAAGAAGCCGAACCGCACTGGTTCGCCATCGGGCCGGGGCATCTCCTCCGGCGGTTCAGGGAGCAGGTAGGGGAGATCCAGGGCGTGGAAGCGGCGGGCCTGCCGGGGACGCAACTCCCGGATCCCCTCCAGGATCGACTCGCCGAGGGCGATGTAGTGAAGCCTGGGCGGGTGAGGCAGAGCCAGGATCGTATCGAGGCAGAGGAGCCGGCGAAGGGGGTGCCGCGGTAGGTGGGCCAGCACGTTCAGCTCGCTGTGAAGCACTGCGAGGATCGGGGGGGTAGGGGCCCGGCGCATCTCTTGCTTCAGGGCGAAAAGCCCCATGCGCGCGACCGATCCCAAAATGCACGCATCGTAGCCCGCGGAACGGCACTCGGCGAGGAACGAGCGAACCCATGGGAACTCGTGGCGCACCCGGCGCCAGCCCTCCACGGAACGAGGGGGAATCGCCACGGGGCGCCATCGGACGCGCGTGCCGAGCGCAGCGGCCCCTTGGGGCAGCGCGTCGCGAACCCAGCGGCTGTGCTCCTCCTCCGCGCGGAACGTGATGCGCGCCTCCGGAAACGCCAGGGCTACCGCTTCCAGCAGCGCCGCGTTCACCGGGGCATGTTCGAAGCCGGAGCACTGGGGCTCGCACACCAGGATATGTTGGCTCATCAGAGGCTCTCTCAGTGGTGTCTCAGTCGAATGGGTAAAACCAGTCGCACACATAGCGCATTCCGGGCTTACGCTCGCCGATGGGGCGGGCGGGCACGCCGCCAACGACGGTCAGGGGCGCGACATCGCGAGTGACGACGGCGCCCGCCGCGACCACGGCCCCCCGACCGATGCGAACGCCCGGCAAGACGGTGGCGCGTGATCCAATCCAAACGTAATCCTCGATTACGATTGGCGCCAGGACGTCGGCGAAACCGGGATCATTCACATCGTGCTGTGCCGTGATGAGGTGCACGTCCGGCGAGACAGAAACACACGAACCGATGGTGAGCCCGCCCCGCCCGTCCAGATAGCTGTGCCGGCCCACCGTGCTGTGGTCCCCGATCTCGATCTTCCAGCCCGTGATGAAGACGCCGTGATGGATGCTGCTCCGCTCGCCAATCCGCAGGCCGCACACGCGGCGGTAGTAGAAGTGCCGGAGGGCATAGCCGGGGAGTGCGGCAATCACCCGGTTGGGCACGAAGAAATAGACGAAGCACTGGAGCAGCTGTACAATACGGTTCTTCATGAAACGGAGCGAGTCGAGCATCGAACTCTCCTGGTAGGGAAGGCTCAGGCCGGCAGGAATTCAGGACAACGCGCCGGCGCAAATGCCCGGGCTGCTCGTGGCGCGCGGGGACGGCACCTGCGCCGCTACGGGGCGACAGCGCTGCAAGGGGGCCCACCTCCACGGGCGGCGTATGCTTTGTAGCCCATCAGAGAGGCGATGACGATCAAACCGAGCGTGTCGTTGGCCAGTAGCGCGATGGCGGCACCCATCGGCCCCCAGGTGGGGAGCAGGAGGATGTTCAGTCCGACCACCATGGCTAGTTGCACCAGGTTCATGAGCGGGTAGAAGCGCACCATCCCGAAGGAGTAGCTCACCGCTCCCAGCGGGGCAGCTATGAGCGAGAGGAGGCACCTGAAGCAGAGCACCTGCCCAAGCGCGATGCTTCCCGTGTACTCCGTGCCAAACACATACGGTGCGGTGAACGGCACCAGGAACGCATAGGGGAGTAACGCCAGCGCGGCGAGTAGGCTCATCTTCAGCGTGCGGCGCAGCAGAGCGAACGCCTCTTGCTGCGCGACTACCCCGGAAGCCCGGGGCCAGAGCACCGTATTGAGCGCCCCCAAGATGATCATCAGCGGCATGGAGAACTTCTGAGCGACCGTATAGTGACCAATCTGATCCGCAGGCAAGTAGATCCCCATGAGCCACAGATCGGCGCGCAGGATGAGTGTGACCAGGATGGACGAGGCCACCATGCAGGCGGCGAAGGCCTCCATCGACGTGTTGTCTAGCCGCTCGTCTCGGGGGTGCAGCTGCTTGATGTCCGCGTGCCATTCAGACCGTTTCCGGCGGGAAACCCATAGCGTCTCCCTCGGAACCAGGCCCAGGAAGACGGCGG
>DUUU01000401.1 GCA_012841485.1 Armatimonadota bacterium | reverse complement strand
GCGAAGGGCACGCGCCTCATGCATCACGGCTCGGCTGGAAGCAGGCGGAAGTGGACGATTGAGTTCCAACCGTTCTGCGTGTTGCCGAAACCACGAAAACGCACGTAGCCGGCCTCGTGCGGGTCAAAAGTGTACGTCTCCAGGTCGGCCGACTTGCCGGAGCTGGCACCGTCGAACACCTTCCGCCACGTGACGCCATCGCTGCTGGTCTCGAGGGCAAATCGCGCCTGGCGGGCGGCGCCCTGATGCCATCGGATGCCAACCCCTCGCAGCTTCACCGGCCGGGCGAGCACCAGGTCGAAGTGCACGTCCTTCCCCTCGGCCGCCCAATACTCGCGCCTGCCGGGAATATCCGCGAGCATGGCGCGCAACGCCGCGAGGTCTGACTCCTTGTTCGCCTCGATCCAGAGGATCGCGTCGTCACCAGGAATCCGGCTTGGAGCCAGGGTTACCCCCACGCCTTCCTGATCCCGCGTGAGCTCCTGTCCGGCCACCGCGGCCACGACGCTATCGGGGAGATACCACTCCCCCTTCTCCTGTACCGCCGGGCCCGGCATCTGGAACCGCCGCCCATTGAGCTCGAGCGTGGTGGAGCCTGCCACAAAGCGCGCGCTCCGGCCCCGGGCGCGCACGCGCAGGGCGCCGCCAGCCTCCTCGGTTTCGATCCCCAGCGCCTTGAAAACCGCCAGCGCCGGCACGAGCAGGTGCGTATCCGCCGAGCGCACGGGCGGCGTCGGGAGCACCTGGTCGTTCAAGAGCACGCGATGGTTGAGCGACGGCGCGAGAGCCGGCACCAGGTCCGGCGGGGCCTGATACTCCGGCACTCCGGGAATCGTCTCAGGACGCACCTCGTAGTCGCCGCCGGGCACGACGAAGAACGCGGTGTTTTTTCCCGCCTCCACACGGGCGTTGAAGCGAATCCGGTTGTCGCGGGTGCGAATGCTCCAGGCACCCGGGGCCAGGCCGGTCAGCAGGAGCTGTGACTCCTCGCCCGCGGGGGTCTGCACCTGAAACGGCTCCTTCAGGAACTGGCTGCTCTTGCTCAAAACGACCACCCGGTCTGCCAGAGTCAGCGCGAAGGTGGTCTCCGTCTCCGCCAACGAGACGGGCAACTCCGGCGCCTTGGCGTCGGAGATGGGCAGGACGGTGAGGAAGAGATCGCTAGCCCGTGCCGTCTTGGGCGAGAAGAGGACGCGGTGGCCGCGGCCCTCGGGCTTTTCAGGGGAGGGCGGGGTGAACTGCTGGCCGAAGACGTTATGCGTCGCCTCGCCGCTCAGAATCTGCACCTCGCGCTCTTCCGGGCGCGGGCGCAGCATCCGGACGCTCACCTTGCCGGAGAGGCCCAGGGCGCTATTCCGAAGGATCACGCCGTCCGGCGTTGGCTCCGGCGGGTTCAGCGTGTTCACCTGCCAGTACTTCTGGAACTCCGGCTTCGCGGCCGTGATCTGATCGAGGATGATCAGCGCCGCCGGCGTCTCCTCATTGCCCAGGTTGAGGAAGCAGAAGGTGCGCACGAACTCCTGTATCTTGTCGCTATACGCCGACTTCAAGTCCACGGAGAAGTAGCTGAAGAAGGGGCGCTGGGGCGAGGGTCCAAAGCTGGAAGAGACCTTCTTGCCGTTGGCAAACATCGGGTTGTTCGTCACCTGCTCCACGCTCACCGGGCAGGCCTGAACAAAGCGGGCGCCGCCATCGTTCGCCGTGGCGCGCCCGAACTTCTCATCCGGGTCCACCACCAGCATCATGCTATGCGCGACCGAGCGCTTGCAGAAGTTGGTATCGTAGGGCGTGCCGTAGAATCGGTACTGGCCGAGATCGACCGCCTGCAGGCCCCGGTAGTAGATCTGGAAGCTGCCCGCGTCAGCGTGCTGGTGGTTGCCGAAGTGATACCCGCCCCCCTTCATCTCGACCACGACATCGGCCAGGTTGCGCCCGAGGTTCCAGCCGGTGCGAGCGACCATGCTGCCGAGGATAGGGCCGAAATCGAGAGTCAGCGGCAGGCTATCCAGGCTCTTCTGCGCGGGCAGCTCTGGGTCATTCAGCAGGAGGATCATGAGCGGATCGGCCCGGAAGCCCTGGCGGACGAAGTCACCTTTGATGACTGGGTCGCGCGTGTAGGCATAGGCGAGCAGTGGAGTCAGGCCCAGGTTCACCTGCTGGCCATCGGAGAAGCCGTCGCCATCGCGGAGCATCTGCCCGATGGGCAGGCGCATGTAGAGCCAGAACTTATAGACCTCGCCGATGTTGTCATCGAAGACGGGCTTGCCGGTCATCCGGCGGAAGAGCCAGGCCGCGTGCAAGTCCCAGCCAAACCGGTAGGGGCCATAGCTGATGCCCTGGTTGTGCCGCGGCGATTGGTACTCGAACCGGCGCATCGGCACCAGCTCCTCAAGGACCCGGTAGGCACAGTAGCGGTAGGGCACCGGATCCTCATCGTAGAGGGCGATCGCCATGCAAAGGAGGTCGCGGTTCACCTGCGCTTCGTTGCCATGCCCGTTGACAATCGTCTGCCGGAAGGGCGGCCAGCCGATCTCCATGTCGTCTG
>DUUU01000039.1 GCA_012841485.1 Armatimonadota bacterium | reverse complement strand
GGGGCGCTCCACGAGGGCGTTTTTCTCGTAGAAGTCGAGGCCAGGGATCGGATACTCCGGAGGGATCGTGGAGCGCGGCGCGGTGCCCAAGTCGTCGGAGACGGAGTGACTGGGAGTCCAACGCTCGTACAGGAAGTAGAACATCACGTGTCCGCCACGGGAGTGGATGTCGCGCACCGCCTGGCGCAGCTGTTCTGGCGTGCCAAAGCGCGGGCTGGGGTAGAGGAAGGTGATCGCGTGACCGTGGCGCTTTCCTTCGGCATCAAACCACATGTTATCCACGGCCTGGCCCTGGACGTGCAGATAGTCTACGCCCATCCACTCGGCGGAGCGATAGATGTCCGGGATTCGCCAGAAGGGGACGCCATTTTGGACGCCCATCAAGACCCAGCCATCGGCATCCTGGATCCAGCGCGGCACGTCCGGAGCGCCGAGCCACTGGCGCGCCCACTCGCGGTACCGATCCGCGGCGACGTGCCAATCGCCCGCGTGTATCAGGAGCACGTGCCTGGGGCCCTTCCAGGTGGTGTTTGGGCGGATCCGCACCTCCTGGGAGAGGCTCATATCGAAGGTGTCGCCCGCGGCGGGTAGCGCGGTGAGGCGCGTGCCGGTGCGCGTCGTGTCGCGCGTGGAGAGCGAGAGGCCACCCTTCTCTCCATAGAGATCGAACCAGCCCATCACGGCGCGCCCCGGGTAGACGGAGTCGCATCCCGCCGAGCGCAGCGCGTCGCGCTGGATCTGGCCACACAGGTAGGGATGAACCAGCGTGAGCGCCTTCGGGTCGGCCGCCGGACGCACCGAGTAAACGAGGGGATAGGTGACCTCCAGCAGGGCGCGGTCGGACCGATTCTCAACCTCGGCGGAGAAGGCGATCTCCCCGGGCGCGGAGCGTGCCACCTGAAGGGTGAGGCGGATGGGGAGGCCGCGCACGGCGTACGAGAGCGTGGCCCGGCTTCCATCGGGCGCCGCCGTGAACTGCTGCAGCGTGGCCTGGTCGAAGCCGATGGTCTCGGTCTGCCTCTCCTCGTCGATCACCGACAGGGAGAAAAGAGGCTGCCGTTCCCCAAGGGGCGCCACGATCTCTCCCGTGGCCAGGTTCTCGATGCCGCACAGCGCGCCCGTCTCGCGGCAGAGCCAGACACGGCCGGTGGAGTCGCCGATAGCGACGCGCTGGCCTATCGGGGCCTGACCCAGGGCAAGGCGGGGGATGCGCTCCACGCGGAAGTCATCCAGGAGGAAGTCGTTCGCGGCGCCCTGCTGGGTGATCCAGATGCTGTACGTGCCATCGGCGCGCGCCCGGAAGTCGCAGACCACCTGCATCCAGTCCGTGTCGAACGGGCGCCAGATCTGCTCAAAGGAGGTGCGGCCCATGCCGATCCAGACCTCGCGTCCGGCAAGGGGGCGTAGCCAGAACGTGACGCGCACGCGGTCTCCCTGCTGGAACTCGCCGAGGGTGCGCGAGACTCCCTCGAAGCCGCCGCCCATCGTCTCTTTGTTATCGGTTTGCACGCGCAGCGCCCACTGCCCCGAGTGCGCCTGGCGCACCTTTTCGATGGAAAGGGGCGTGCCATAGGTCTCCCAGGCATCGCGTCCCGGGGCTTCCATATCGGCGTCTGGGAAGGTGAGGACCTCGGCCATCGCCGGCGCAAGGCAGCCG
>DUUU01000400.1 GCA_012841485.1 Armatimonadota bacterium | reverse complement strand
GGGCCAGCAGCTCCGTGCTCCTGCTGGCCCACGCGAATGGATGCGGCGAAGAGATTCCCGGTTACTCCCAGCCGCCGGGGTTCGGGTCAGGGCGGTTGTACAACTCTGGGAACTTCCCCTCGGCGACGCCGCCTGTCTCGTCTTCCTCCGGTGGGGGCAGCTTCCACGGCCGCTCCGGGAAGACGGGCGTTGGGAACTCAGACTGTTCAATGACGCCCCGCTTCTCCAGATGGGCCATGCACGCGCGGATGCAGCCCTTCGCGCCGCACACGGCGAAATACCCGGTGTGGCTGAGAATCTGGCGGTAGTAGGGAATCACCGAGTTTTCCGGGAACTCCGCCGAGGGCGCCCAGGCTGCCTGACCCAGCGAGTAGGTCATTTTGTAGGCAGCCTCTTCAGAGAGCGTGCTCTCGCGCACATGGAGGTCGAGCCCCGGGAGCGACTTCTTGAGGAAGGGCGACGCCTCCCAGTTGAGGCCGTGGTGTGTCAGCGTACATCGGCCCATATGCACGTCGCCCCACTCGTAGCACTTGTCCTCAATCTGGATCTTGATGGTCGGGCGTTCTCCCGGGAGGGGGATGGCCCCGCCGGGACACTCTTTGGCGCAGCGCATGCACCGGTTGCAGAGCGAAGGCTCCGGGAGCGGGTCTGGCTCCAGCTCCGCATCGGTGAGGATGGTCCCGATGCGCACGCGCGGCCCGAACTTCTTGGTGAGCAGGACCTTCGACCAGCCGATCTCGCCCACGCCGCACGCCACGGCGGCGATGCGCACCTGGATGTTGACATCGGGCGCTGGACGGTCAGGCGCCACGGGCGGGCGCGATCCGGTTCGCTCGGGCACCCCCGGGTAGAGCGGCACCGCTTCCCAACCGTGGTCCTCGATGAAACAGGCCGTCTCGTAAGTCACAGCCGGTCGGAAGAGCGTGTTCAGCTTGTTGTATGAATAGAAGGTGTAGTTTGCCCAATGCGTGCCCTCGGTGATCCCGCGGTACGTCCCGCGCGGGATCGGCTGGACGATGGTGATCACGGAGCGGCAGTCCGGGAAGATGTTTTTCGGGTGCATCTGGCGCGGCGCGTTGGCGAAGCGCTCGATGTTGCCGATGCCGATGTCGCCAGCGCCCGCGCGAAACGCCGCCTCCTTGACCATTGCTGCCGTCAGCTTCACGGCTCTCTCCTCCGGATCGGGATGCTCGCGCCGGGCTGGCAGGCCGGCCGGCGGCTACCGACCCCGATCCCTGAACGTGGGAATCTACTTCTCTCGCGCGTCGGCCCTCGCGCCACAACCAAGGTGCGCCGGGTTACCCGCCTCGTCCGCGCCGAGGGGGCGGTGGAAGAGGTCGAGCGCCCACGGCTTACGCTTCCGGAAGCGGTTCTCGAACTTGTTGGCCAGCTTGCCAGCCTCTTCCAGGCGCACAACGCAGGCGCGCGCGCATGCAGCGGCCCCCCGGTCCGGGCGGTCACCGCGCCCCGGTCCGGCCATTGCGCCGTTGGGGCAGGAGCGACAAACGCGGTAATCGATCGTGGCGACCTCCATCTGGTGGCCCGGCACGCCGGCGATCACCTTCTTCTCCACATCGATGGCGCCGAACGGGCAGGCATCCGCGCACGCGCCGCAATCGCCGCAGAGCCGCTTCTCGATCACCGGGTCCGGCTCCAGGACGCAGTCGGTGAGGATGAGCGCGAAGCGCTGCCGCGGTCCATATTCAGGCGTGAGGAAGAATCCGCCCAGGCCGATCTCGCCCAGGCCGGCGGCCTGCGCGGCGGAGTCGAGGTCCACGATGACATTCGGCGCGGGCTTGCCCTCGGCGACCGGGTGTCCGACCGGCATCCCATCGGGGGCATAGCCGAAGAGGGGCACGGCCTCGAAGCCGTGCGACTCGATGTGGCAGGTGACGTCGTAGGTGGTGCGCGAGAGGAAGTTGTCTTCCAGCCACCGGAAGCCGAACATGCCGTAGGTGCTGTTGAAGTTGGTGCCTTCCTCCACGCCGCGCAGGGCGCCGCGCAGAATGCGCCGGCCCAGCACGATGACCGACCGGCATTCCGGGAAGATCGAGATCGGGCTGCGCTCGGGGCGCAGGCTCTCGAAGCGCGCGATGGGCGCGATGCCCACCAGATCCGCGCCCTTCTCGCGGGCGTAGCGTTTCAACTCCTGTGCGTTCATGAGGTGTGATCTCCTCCTTTTGGAATGTGGCGTGCCGCCGCGGGTGACGGCGCGCCGTTGCCGCGCCTTCCGGCTCAGGCCGGGCGCCTGGCCCTCACGCGCTCGCTCATCTCTCGGGCTGCCCTCTCCATCGCCTCCAGAACCCGGTCCCGGTGCTCGCCGGTGAACCGGTGCTCCGGCAGGTGAAGCCCCAGAGCCGCGGCAACCGTCTCTCCCTCCCACACCGGATAGGCAATTCCGACGACATGGCCCTCGCTGGTCCGGATGACGCGCCCATCGCGGCGGGCCTGCACAAGCTCCGCCTCCATCTGCTCTCGCGTGCTTACAGGCGCGGTGGCGTAGGTCTCGCTCGTCTCCAGGCAGCTCTTGCGGCGGGTACCATCGAGATAGGCTAGCAGGAGCCGCCCTGTCGCCGTGCGGAGCGGGTCGTAGCACTGCAGCCGATCCGAGCGCACCTGCACGATCTGCGTCCCCTCCACCTCGCAGAGGGTCACCCGCCGGCCCTGGTGGAGCACCGCGAGGAGCACAGTCTCTTGAGTCTCGCCCGCCAGGCGCTCGAGGACCGGTTGAGCGACGTGGACCAGGTCCTTCCGATAGGGCCCCTGGGCCGCCAGCGCATACGCCATCGGACCGAGCCGATAGCCCTTCCTCGGGCCCATCTGCTCCACATAGCCCGCGGCCACCAGGGTCTGCAGGATGCGCGCGCACGTCGCGGCGTTCAGCTCCACCCGCTCCGCGATCTCCCCCAACCCCTTGGGCGTTTCCGGGTCTTGAGCCACACACTCCAAAATATCAAGCGCTCGCTGGACAACCTGTATCATTTTCGTATCGTGAAATTGCCTTCCGTATGGTGCAATTATACACCTCCAGGCGAGTGGGAGTCAAGGGGTTGAAGAGGGAATTGTCCGCGGCCGGCGTCGATACCACGGATGCAGGAGACGGACAGGGATGGGGGAGTGCGGGCAATCGGTTCATGCGGCCAGCCGCGCCCTCCCGCGGGTGGGAACCGCCGGGGGGCGCGGGGTGCGGGTGGCAGCAGCGCTATTGGGTGGGTGGCGACGCCAAATCAGCCACGGAAGCGGGGCACGCGCTGGAAGACGATGTAGTTCGAGTCGTGGAAGTTGTGGGCGCCCTGGAAGGCGGTGCGCACCGCGACGACCAGGTCATCGCCGTCGAACTGCCAATCCACGTACTGGAAGCCCACCAGCCTCTCCGGCTCTGGGTCGGGCAGGAGCGCGTTATCGAGCAGGGTGCGCTCGTGCTTCCAGTGGCGGAGGTCGGCGGACGAGTGCAGGCTGAGCACGGAGCGCTGGCTCGGGTTCTCTGGGTTGGTGACGTTGTTAGAGAGAGTCCAGTAGCGCGCGGAGACTGGGTCGTAGCGGATGGTGAACTTGGTCATGCCGCCCGGGAAGTCGATGAACCCGGTTGCAGGATCGAAGGCGAGCGTATGCGTCTCTGGGTCGAGCGCGACCATCGCGGCGTGGCCTTCGGGGGTCATGGCGTGGATGCGCAGGATGTTCCACAGCCGGCCATCGGGGCCGACGACGACGTTTCCCTCGAGCCAGCCACACTTGCCGTCACGGTCATAGGAGGGCGGGTCGGTTTCTTTATCGTAAGGCAGCTTGTTGGTCATGCGCCATCGTCGGGCATCCAGGAGGTCTGCATCCTCAGGCGCGGAGATGACGAGAGCGAGGAAGCCGGAGCCCCATCGGGCATCGTGGCAATCCTCGAACGCGCGCCAGAGGCGCCCGGCGTGGAGGGTGACCGGCACCGGAGCACAGTGGTAGTTCGGGTTTTCCCGCCCTGGCCCGCCGGGGAAGAGGAGGCCGGTGCGCTCGTCTACCGGCGTGGTCCACGAGCGGCCGCCATCCTCGGAGCGCCGGATGGCGATGTCGCCGTATTCGGCCGTGCATCCCAGGAGGTAGAGCGCGCCACGATGCAGGAAGAG
>DUUU01000038.1 GCA_012841485.1 Armatimonadota bacterium | reverse complement strand
GCGTGCGTCTCACAGGCGATCCAGCGCGATCTCGCCGAGAGGCTGGCGCTTGATCCGGCCCACTCGCGCGCGCGGGAGCTCCACCCTGAGATGCTCCGCGTCATCTATAACGGGATCGAGCCCGGCCCGCCTCCGGGGCCGCGCGTGCCGCTGCCAGCGGATCTTGGACCCCATCCCGCCCGGCCCGTGGTACTCACCGCCGCGCGCCTCGCCCCGCAGAAGGGGATTGCCCACTTGCTCGATGCCTGGGCGCGCCTCGCCCCAACGTTCCCCGAGGGCCTCCTGCTGGTGGCCGGAGAGGGCCCGCTGCGCCAGGACCTGGAGGCCCAGGTGGCTGCCCTTGGCCTCGCCCCATCGGTGCGCCTCCTCGGCTTCTGCGAGGATATGGATGCCCTGTTGCGGGCGACCGACCTGGCCGTCGTCCCCTCGCTCGCGGAAGGACAATCGATCTTCACTCTGGAAGCAATGGCCAGGGGAGTCCCGGTCGTTGCCTCGCGTGTCGGCGGGCTCCCGGAGATGGTACGCGAGGGCCGCACTGGCCTCCTCGTCCCCCCTGGCGATCCACCAGCGCTCGCGGCAGCGATGGCCCGTCTGCTCAATAACCAGGAGCTTGCCTCAACGATGGCGAGGGAGGCGCGCGCGCTCGTCGAGAAGGAGTGGACCATGGCGCGGATGCTGGCCGGCTATCGCGGTCTTTACAGAGAAGTATGGCATACGGTAAAGAGATAATGACGGGAGACTGCCGCATTCCGGCGCCTGCTCGCGGTGTTCCGCCGGTTGACCATGCGGCTCCGCCCAGCATACCAATCACGCGCGAACGGAACAATCGAGCGTCATATGATGGAGATGGTCGGCTGATGCGAGGGTTTCTCCTGGCCACGCTCTGGTGCCTCCTCGCATGCGGGCCGGTGAACGCGATGCCCGCGCCATTGCCGGCGCCCGCAAATCACCAGCCGGTCGTCCTCCTGGTGCTCATCTCCGGGGTGAGCCTCGGCGACCTGACCTCCTGCCCCGCGCCCGCCATCCGCAGCTTGATGACCTCTGGCGCCGTGGGCCTGATGAACACGCGCGCGGGTTCGGGACAAGGCCGGTTGCGGCGCGGCATCGACAGCCTTGTGCTCCACCCGGAGGAAGTCCGCCCGACCACGCTGGAGTCGGGCTGCCTCACCCTGGGTGCAGGCACGCGCTGCTTCGCGCGCAGCGAAGCCGGAATGGCCTTCGATGCGGATGAGCCGGTCACCGGTAGCCACGCCACATCCCTATGGCAACAGCGCACCGGGCTCAAGCCTGGGCGCGACCGCGTTTACCACGTTGCGATTCCGCGGCTCATGGCCGGCAATCAGCGCCACTCGTATGCCGCGGCCCCAGGTGCCCTGGGGCAGGCACTGCGCGAGGCAGGCCTGCTCGCTGCCGTCGTGGGCAACGCCGATGATGTGCATGGTCGCCACCGCGAGGCGGCGTGTATCGCGATGGACGCCCTCGGGCGCGTGCCGCTGGGATCGGTTGGCGGTGCCTTCTCTCGCCCCGACCCCCTGGCACCCGGCGGCTACACCACCGATGCCCGCGCGGTGACCGACGCCACCCTCGACGCGCTTCGCGCGGGCGCCCGGCTAGTCGTCATCGAGACGGGCGACACGGCACGAACAGAGCGCGCCAACGATGATGTTCAGGCGGATCTTCGCCCGCTGAGGCGCCGGGAGGCTCTGATGCGCGCCGACCAGATCGTGGCCAGCCTGCTGCGCCACGTCGATCCCAATGAGGCGCTCTTGCTCCTGGTGGCCCCGGCGGTCTCGCTCGACGCGGCGCGCGCCGGCACCCCACTGGCCCCGGTCGTGATGGCAGGGAAAGGCGTGACGCGCGGTCTGCTCCTGTCGCCCTCAACGCGCACTCCGGGGCTATGCACCAACACCGATATCGCGCCCACGGTGCTCCACTTCCTCGGCGTGCGCGCGCCGGCGCAGATGGTGGGCCGGCCGCTTACCTCTCACCGTGACATCTACGCACCCGAGACGCTTCTTGCCCTCGAGGAGCGCTTCCGGCGCGTGGAGAGCTATGCCCGGCCGATGATGCGCCGTCTCGTCTGGCTGCAAACCGCGCTTTTTGGCGTGTTTCTCTTCGCCGCGTGGGCGTATCGCGGCGTGCCACCCACATCCCCGGTATATGCCGGCGCGCTCGGTCTGGCGGCACTGCCGCTGGCGATCCTGCTCACCGCCGCGATCCTGCCGGGCACCCCGGGATCAGGGCTATTCCTGCTGCTGCTCCTGGACGCGCTGCTGGTTGCGGTGGCGCACAGCCTACGCCGGCTGGCGTCCCCGATTGGCCTTCTCTTCCTGGCGAACACGGCGGTTCTGGCGGCGGATCTGTGCGCCGGCGCCCATCTCCTGCGCGCGTCGGCGCTCGGCTACTCTCCCTATGGCGGCGCCCGCTACTACGGCATGGGGAACGAGGGCTTTGGGTGTCTCGCCGCGTCTCTGCTCTTCGCAATCGCCTTTCTCTGGCCGCAGGCACGGCGTACCCCATCGAAACCGGGGGCAACGCGGCGTCCAGGCAGCCTTCGGATGCCCATCCTGGTAGTCTCCGCGTTCTCCCTGGCCGCCGCGGTCCTGGTAGGCCATCCGCAGTTGGGAGCCAACTTCGGGGGGGCGGTCTCCGCCGGGGCAGCCAGCGTGGCCGCGGCGATCCTCGCCCTGCGAGAGCGGTTGAGCCGCCGGGGAATTCTCGTGCTGGTGATGGGGGGGATTGTAATCGCCGCGTTGCCGTTCCTCTTCGAGCTTCTTTCGGGAGGCGGATCGCCATCGCACATCGGACGCGCGATGGAGGGCGTGCGCGAGGGGGGGCTGGGAACCGCCTGGGGGATCATCCACCGCAAGCTCTCTATGAACTGGCTCCTGCTGCGCCGCTCTCCCTGGAGTCGGCTGCTGCTCCTGGCCGGCCTCACGGCGGTCTACCTGGCGCATCGGAATCGGGAAGCGTTGCGGCAACGCGCCCCGGTGGTGCAAACCACGGCGAGCATTGCCGTGATCGCCGCGGCCGCCGCCCTGGTGGCGAATGACTCCGGCGTGCTTCCCGCGGCGGAAATCATCGTGGCCACGGCAGCCGCCCTCCTCGCATGCACCGCGCGCTTCGCAACGGAAGAGCGCGACGCTCCGCATCCCCCGACAACCCCATAACCGAAGTGCCGCTCTCCCTCCCCTCGCCCGAGGAGGAAGAGCGGCACTTGAGCCTGGCCGGCGGATACCGGCATTCCGAGGCCGTTCCCCGGAACCGCATGCGCGGTGGACTATTGCTCCAGCTTGCGAATGATCGCGTCCGCCATCTGCGCCGTGCCCACGGCGGTGGGATCGTCGCGGTTGGGCTTCATATCGTAGGTCACATCCTTGCCCTCGGCGATCACCGCCGCGACAGCGCGCTCGAGACGAGCCGCCGCGTCCTCTTCTCCGAGGTGGCGCAGCATCAGCATCCCCGAGAGGATGAACGCCGTCGGGTTGACCTTGTTCTGCCCCTTGTAGCGGGGCGCCGAACCGTGCGTGGGCTCGAAGACCGCCACATCCGGACCGATGTTTGCCCCAGGTGCCACGCCCAAGCCGCCGATCAGGCCGGCACACAGATCGGAGAGGATGTCGCCATACAGGTTGGGCATCACCAGGACGTCGTACAGCTCCGGCTTCTGGACCAACTGCATGCACATGTTATCGACGAGGCGCTCCTCGTACTCCACCTTGCCGGAGTACTCCTCGGCCGCCTCACGGGCGACGCGATAGAAAAGGCCGTCGGTGAACTTCATGATGTTGGCCTTGGCGACCGCCGTCACCTTCTTGCGCCCATAGCGCACCGCGTAGTCGAAGGCAAAGCGCACAATCTGCCGGGTGCCGGTGACGGAGATCGGCTTGATGGAGATGGCGGAGTCGGGGCGGATCCGCTCCTTGCCCAGGGCGATCACCTGGTCCGCTTCCGGCGTTCCGAGGTCAAACTCCACGCCGGCGTAAAGGTCCTCGGTGTTCTCGCGAACGACCACCAGGTCCACATCGGTATATTTCGAGCGAATGCCTGGATAGTACTTGCAGGGGCGCAAGCAGGCGTAGAGGCCCAGCTCCTGGCGCAAGGCCACGTTCACCGAGCGGAACCCGGTGCCGATCGGCGTGGTGATCGGCCCCTTGAGCGCGACCTTGTTGCGGCGGATGCTCTCCAGCACCTGGGGCGGCAGCGGCGTGCCATGCTTCTCCATGACATCAACGCCCGCTTCCTGAACCTCCCAATCAATGGCAACGCCCGTCGCGTCGAGAACGCGGCGCCCTGCCGCAACAATCTCCGGGCCCGTCCCATCTCCCGGAATCAGCGTGACCTTATGTGCCAACCGAGTTTCCTCCCAACTAAGCAGCAGACTATGGATTGCCCGAGCGCCCTCTGTGAGACGGCGCAACCTGAGGCCCTCGCCCGGTCTTCGGAGCAGACAGGCGGCCGCTTCTCGCGCCTCCGAGAGGGCAGCACGGCCCCTACGCACCCGTACCGGCGAATCAGAGCGTGGCCGTCCGGCTTCCGAACGTAGTCTCCGGCCTACGCTCACCTACTTCGCAACTGAAGGCCTGCTCTCCTGCTTGCGGGCATTCGGCTTAGCTGCTATAATACCGGAGGCTGCCGCGCGCTGGCTACGCCTGAGAGGCGCGGGGGCTTGCGGGACGCGCCCTCCCTTCTCACTTCAGCAACAAACGGCTGCGGCCCGATATGGAGGCGCTATGAAGTTTGCTATCTGCAACGAGATGTTCGAGGGTTGGAAGATCGACGACGTGCTGCAATACGCGGCGCGCATCGGCTATGATGCCGTCGAGATCGCCCCCTTCACCCTTGCCGAGAGCGTGGAGCAGATCCCCGCTTCCGAGCGCCAGCGTATCCGCGAGGCAGCGGCCACCGCGGGGGTGGAGATCGCTGGCATCCACTGGGTGCTCGTCAAGCCCGAGGGGCTCTACATCAACACCCCGGACGAGGCCGTTCGCCAGCGCACCGCCGACTATTTCGTCGCGCTCACCCATTTCTGCGCGGATCTGGGCGGCAAGGTGATGGTCGTTGGCTCTCCCAAGCAGCGCAACGTGATGGAGGGCGTGAGCTACGAGCAGGCCTGGAAGTGGGCGGCGGAGACGTTCCGGCCGGCCATCGGCGTCGCCGAGGAGCGCGGGGTGGTGATCTGCTTCGAGCCGCTCGCCCCCTCCGAGACGAACTTCATCAACACCGCCGCCGACGCCATCCGCTTTGTGCAGCAGGTGCCCAGCCCCGCTTTCCGGATCATCCTTGATGTGAAGGCGATGAGTTCCGAGGCCAAGCCGATTCCCCAGATCATCCGCGAGTCGCAGGGGTGGTTCTCCCACTTCCACGCGAACGACCCCAACCTGAAGGGGCCCGGCATGGGCGATATGGAGTTCGCCCCGATCTTCCGTGCCCTGAAGGAAGTCGGCTTCGATGGCTATGTCTCGGTCGAGGTCTTCGATTTCAGCGATGGCCCGGAGGCAATCGCCACGCGCAGCCTGGAGTATATGCGAGAGGCACTCCGCAAAGCCTAGTACGCCAGTCGCCTCTCTCTATAAGGAGCAACAGAGATGGTCCGTATCACTGTTTCAGCCGGCAACCACGACCGGATCTTCGCCCCCGTGTGCGCCGATGTGCCCGCGCAGGGCGATACCGCCCTGGAGCTGATCGACCAGGAGAGCCAGCGCGCAGTACCGTTCCAGTTTGATGCCACGGGCACGCGCATCACCTGGCTCATCGACCACCTCGCGGCAGGACAATCGCGCACCTACGTCCTCGCCCCCGTGTCGAGCACTGCCGTACCCCCGGCCACGGTCAGCCTCACCGAGGTGCCCAACGACCGCGTGGAAGTGCGCATCGGCGATGAGCTGATCACCTCCTACTACTATGGCAGCGCCTATCCGCGCCCGTTCCTCTACCCGCTCATCGGCCCCTATGGCGCCTCCGTGACGCGCCACTTCCCGATGCAGAACATCGAGGGCGAACGCCAGGATCACAAGCACCACCGCTCGGTCTACACCGCCTATGGCGATGTGAACGGCGTAGATGACTGGTCGGAGGAGCCCGGGCATGGTCGGATCGTGCACACCGGCTTCCAGGGCCTGGAGCAGGGACCGGTTTATGCTACCATCCGCTCGCAGAGCGACTGGGTGAGCAACTCCGGCGAGAAGGTGATGAGCGAGAGCCGCACGGTCACCATCTATGGCGTTCCTTCCGCGGCGCGCGTTCTCGACTATGAGGTGCGCCTGACTGCCAGCGTGGGGGAAGTGAAGTTCGGCGACACCAAAGAGGGCGGCATCCTCTCCGTGCGCGTGGCCACCTCCATGGACGCGGCGCGCGGCGGCAAGATCGAGAACAGCTACGGCGGCGTCAACGAGAAGGAGACCTGGGGCAAGCGCGCCGAGTGGTGCGATTACTCCGGACCGGTCGAGGGCAAGTGGGTCGGCATCGCCGTCATGGATCACCCCGGCAACTTCCGCTATCCCACCTACTGGCACGTGCGCGACTACGGGTTGATGACCGCCAACATGTTTGGCCTCTCCGCGTTCTACAACGACCCGCAGCGCCGCGGTGACTACACCCTCCCCGAGGGCGAGAGCCTCATCTTCCGCTACCGGATCTACGTGCATCCGGGCGACGCCACTCAGGGCAACGTGTCCGAGCGCTACCACGACTTCGTCAATCCGCCGGTCGTGACCGTCGAGGCCTGAGTTTCTTTTTCGGCCATGGGGGTGGCGATTGCCACCCCCATTTTTCGTTGAATCAAAAGGGGCGCCCGCGCGTTCCATTCTCGCAGGCGCCCCCCCACCAGAGGATCTATCTCACGTTCCGCGCGCTACCCATCCCGTCCGTAGTTCGCCAGGCGGGCACGTACTGCCGCCTGGGGATGCCAGTCGGGGCTCCAGTACTTCCAATCGAGCGCGCGCAGAAGAGCGAAGACGCTCTCTTCCAGTTCCTCCGCGCTTGCGGCCTCAACCACCAGATCGCGCCCTTGCAGCGAGACGCGCGGTTTTTTCCCGGCGGTGATGCTCAGGCGCACCAGCGGACCGGATCCTGGCGCATCGCTCTCGCGAATCGGCAAGAGCACCTCGGTCGCGGGTTCCTGCACGCGCCCATACCAGTAGCGGAAATACTCCTGGATTCGGAAGGCCGCCAGTCGCTCGCGCTCGCCAGCGCCCTTGGGCACCACGATGGCGCACGCCGGCTTGCTATTCTTCACGAAGGGGTAGTCCAGGAGCGCGCGCTCCTGGATGTCCAGAAGGTTCGATGCAAACTGGGCCGCCAGGCGCGTATTGGCCCCGAGCTTTGCCCTGGCCACGACGCCGTCACCTTCCGGCCGGGCCTGGACGGGCCGGCCATCGACGCGGAGCGCGACGAGCCGCATGCCCGCGGGCACCCGAATCCGCAACGCCGTCTCGCCAGCGCCGATCAGCGTGGCCTCCAGGCGGCTGCCCGTGGCGCTGGTCGTTTCGCGCACTTCAGCAGAGCGGACAGTGCTCGCGTTCACCACCTCGATCTGGGCGCGCAGGAGCCACGGCGTGCGCACCG
>DUUU01000399.1 GCA_012841485.1 Armatimonadota bacterium | reverse complement strand
TGGCGGCATCGGCGATGATCAGTGGGCCCTCCTGCTCTATCGCACGCGCGCAAAAACCGCTCCGTGGCAGTTCGCTGGCGTCCAGGCCGACCTTTGCCTTGATCCATACGCGACCGGGGTCAATGAATCCGAGGAGGGCCATCGGCGTGGCACACACCTGGGTGGCCAGCATAACCAGGCCATCGAACGCCTCCTCGGCAGGCGTATCGAGGATGCCGTAGGCATGCAGGGCGCTGGCCCGAGCCTCTTCACTGCGGTCGGACGATGCGTTCATCCGCTCCGAATTCCTACTCCCCGGGAACACGCCACGATCAATCCCTGGACGATGCTCCGTAGCGGTCTCAGAGCTGAAAGGCGATTCCCGGTTGGGGTTGGTCTTTCTACCTTCCAGCAGGATGCGAGACAGACGCACGAGCGGCTCCCCATCCATCGCTCCCTGCCTGGCCTGGCGACGCGGGCACCCTGTTCCGAACAGAACGGCGGCTGCCTCATCTCGCCCGGCAGGGATAGGCCGCCCCCCCGCAGACGCATGCTCGAGTGGTAAAGGGCCGCCGGCGTCCGGCGCCGGTACTACTCCCTGCAGCTCTATGACCGGCTGCTCTTCTTACCCTGGAAGGTATAGAGGTTAGTATACCGGGACACTATCCTTTGGGTCAATAGGGAGATCACCTCATCCGGGATTCGGAGGTAAGGAATCCGAAGTATCGACGGCGATGAGCAACCCGTCGCGCGGGGATCACTCTCCGCGCGTGTGGGTCGCCCTCCCTATCCGCGCCCGGCCCCGGTGTGTTCGCGCGTTGGTATTCGGACAGGCAGGACCGCTCAACATCCCGCCTGTCCGCTATCGGCTGAGCCTTTTGCTAGCGCGCGGGCGCCTTCCAGGGGCAGACACCGGCGGCACATCCACCCCAGCCGCCTGGGCGGCGGCTCCAGGCGCCACGACCGCCCTTGCCATGCGGACGCAGGCCAGCGCCGGGCCCCATTCCGCGACCACCTCGACCCATCCACGAGCGGGCCGCGTTCTGACGCGCGCGGTCCATCATCTGCCAGCGCAGCTCACGGTTCTTGTAGTTGAGGTCCGAGAGCTTGCGGCGCAGCGTGTTCACCTCGGACTCCTTCGCCTTCAGGGCGGAAGCGGACGGCTTCTCCTGAGCCTGCAGCTCCCATAGCTCCCGCTGCTTCTGCCAGAGCTGGGTACGCACCTTCTGCGCCTCCTCCACGAAGGCCCTCTCCTTCTCCGTCTCCGGGGCGACGCGGCTCCCCCATCCCCAACCACCTTGCGCCAGCGCCGGTGCGGCATACAACAGCGCTGGAACCAGCGCGACAAACCACCATCGTCGAAGCATGTTGTCTCTCCTTCCTTACAAGCAGCGCGTAGAAGCCGTCACCTTCGCCTGGACACGACAGCGCGGCATCCGGCGCCGCGAAACGAGTGCGAAAGGGGCTGCAACTTCTCGCCGTTTGCCTTGGACCTGAACACTGATCGTTCCATACGTCTGCGGCCGCTGCCGGAAGCGTTTCATGGCATCATCTCCATACCAGTGTAGCGGCCTCCACTAACCAGACGAGCCACCGCCAAATGCGTTCCCGAGCCGATTAGAGATGATTCCAGGAAAACGGCGAGGGGGCACGGAACCAGATCGGCAACAGGCCGGACGGGGGGGGGTGGTATCTGTGAGCGATAGAAATGATCTGGAGGCGATGGCGTGCGAGGAGTATGACCTCCTCGTGATCGGAGGTGGCATCCTCGGATGTGGCGTGGCGCGCGACGCCGCGATGCGCGGGCTCCGCGTGGCCCTGGTCGAGAAGGAGGACCTGGGCTATGGCACGACCTCGCGTTCGACGCGGCTGATCCATGGGGGGCTCCGCTACCTGGAGCTGTTCGACTTTGCCCTGGTGCATGAGGCGCTGCACGAGCGCGAGCGTCTCCTTCACATCGCGCCCCACCTGGTGCGCGGCATCCCCTTCCTCACCCCGATCTATGCCGGCGACCGCTGGGGCCCGCTCTTCCT
>DUUU01000398.1 GCA_012841485.1 Armatimonadota bacterium | reverse complement strand
GGCCACAGGCTCCACCTGTGGGCGTACAACCGCCACTCCCTCTGGGCGCAAGCGCCAGATAATCAATGCAGCGATGATCGCCACGGCGACCAGGGCGACGGAAGTCCACTTCAGCCGCCGCGCGCGTTGTCCCTCCGTTGCAGTTCTCACCCCGGCGCTCCCACACGGCGATATGATGGAGAAACGCTCCGGCGCGTCCGCATCTGTGCTGAAGCTCCACCGGCTGGTACGTTCCCATCGCCACGACTCGCCAACCGTCCGCCACCTGTGTTTTCCTCAGTGCCAGAATCCGGATGCCCGGCTGCTGGCGGGAAGGAAGCAGAGATACCGGAGAGGCGCTTGCCTTTCGGAGTGGCAGGAGATCGGGCAGGCGTGTCTAAGCTCCGCTAAAGGCAATCCGGTTCAGACAGCATCTGCCGGGTCCTCACTCTCCGATGGGGCGCGCCGCGTACGCAAATCGATGGCCGGTGCGCACCGCAATCGGATAACTGGCCGCTGGCGGTAGCGAACCACTCGCCCTACCCGGCGGGTGAACCGCGAAGGAGGGTCCAAAATGCGTCGCTCGAGACTCGGTCTCATCTGTTCCGCGTTGGCCGCGAACTGGCAGTTCCTCTCGCCCCGGCTTGCCGGTCCGGCCCAGGCTCTCTGCCTGGCCCTGGTGCTCCTATCGCCTGGCGCCGCGACCGCCTTTGCCGCCGAGGCGGAGGTTGCCGTGGACGACTCCGGCGTCCGCTCGCGCGTCTCCACCAGCCAGGGTCATGCAGGGCATCGGTGGGAGGAGCGAACGTTCAACCTCAATTCGGGAGCCGCGCGCTATGCCTTCCGCTACTCCGCGTGCGTGGATCCTTCGCATGGCGACTCGCGGCCCGCAGGAGAGGGCAGCCTCGGCATGCCGGTGCCCTCGAGCACGAACTGGTACCATAGCGGTTTCCTCTTCCTCTCCATCAACGGCAAAGAGGCAACCACCTTCCCGCTGAGCGACAGCCGGGTGCTGGAGAAGGGCGCTCGTGGCTCTTTCCAGATGGTGTTCGAGCACCCCGATGCCGTCGTCGGACTGCGCGCCCTCATGCTCCCCGGCGCCAATCACGTCCTCATGGACCTCACCTGGACGCCCCGGACCCCAGGCGCGGTGAAGAGCGCCCGCTTGAAGGCGATCTGCTATCCCAGCTTCTTCACCTCGTGGCACAAGCGCAAGGGCGACCGCCACTGCATGACCCCCCGCATCGACGAGCGCGAGCCGAAGACGTTGGAGCTCGATCCCGCCGCGGATGGCTATCTCTACTACTACGACACCATCTTCGATGTGGCCCGCGGTGAGGGCGACGGGCCGTGTGCGCTGATCTTTACCCCCGAAGGCGTGCAGAGCGGCCAGGTAGCCATTGGCAACTATGCCGTGATCACCACGCTGACGCTCAAGCCGGACGCCGGACGGGTGCGCCTTGCCTTCTACGATTTCACCGGCAAGAAGAACGCGGAGGCCGAGGCGTATCTGAAAGCGCACGGGCTTGAGGATCGGGACCGCCTGGCGAAGCTGGACTTCCGCCCGGAAGAGGTGCGCACCCTTCAGGTGGCACAGTTCGAAGCGGACGCGGCCAGATACCTCGCCGATGCCGGCGAGGATGGCAAACCATTCCAGCCGAAAGTCGAGAGCCTCCTGACCAGGGTGAAGGAGTTGAAAGCCAAGGCAGACGCAAACGACTGGCGCGCCGAGGCCGAGCTCGCAGGCCTGCTGTTCGACTCTCAGGATCTCTTCTGGAAGCTGCGGATCGCCGCGCTCCTGAACGCGCCTTAGAGCAGCCCCTCCGCGCGACCGTCGCTGCCAGGGATGGAGCGATGGCCCGCCCTCCGCTCCTTGACGCGGCCGGCAGAAGAGCCGGCCGTGTCACGCAGCAGGCGGCTCCAGTTGGGGTAATCGCGGTTGAAGCGGAGAGAGTCGTAGCTCCCATAGAACTCGCCCAGCCGGGGAAGATAGATGGAGAGACCGTGTGAGTTCATCACCCCGGGGAGGTTGTGCCGCTCGTAGAGCACGGGACCGCCGCTCTCTCCGGGGATGCCCCGCATCACTGCGTCGGCCGCCTGACGCACGCCGTCATCCGAAAACGCCGCCCGCGCGTTGCGCGCGAAATCGAAAAGGTCACGGTAGTAAGCGAACGCATAGGCCTGAGAGGCCGCGAGCGCCTGAAAATACGCCTCTTCCTGCCACGACAGGACGCTGCGGATGGAGGCCGCGAGCGCATCCACCCGCGCGCACAGCTCCGGCAGCCGGGCGGTCTCGATCAGCGACTGCGTCACTCCATAGTCCGGATAGGCCGCCACGTGCGCCTCGACGATGGTGCGCCCCAGCTCAGCGGGGGTCATCTCGGGGTCTGCCACAAGTCGCGAGAGGATCACATCATAGGGGTAGCCGGTTCCAGGGGGCGACTCTTCCGAGGCCACGATGTAATCGGTCTGCTCGTAGATCTCGTAGCACACCTCCAGCATCCCCATGAGGCTCGCATCGATAGCAACGAGGTCGATGCGCGCGGGGAGGGCGCTCAGCGCGGCACGCAGCCCCTCCATCGTCATCGCCGTGCCGCTCGTGTCATCGAAATGAATCCCGCGGGATCCACCAGGCGCGCGCGAGCGCCAGCCGGCACCGTGATTCCACAGGACGAGGGCATAGTGGTCGGCAGGGAATTCCGATGCCGCCCAGGAGACAAAGCCGTGCAGAGCTTGCGGGCTGGCCATATCCACCTCGCCCATATCCGCGAGAAGGGGCGAGGTGATGCTCTGCTGGTCGCGGTCCGGCGCGATCAGGAAGCGGCGCGCGGTAGACCAGTCACCGGCGCCATTCACCTCCGGGCCGCGGTCGAACTGCACCACGATGGAGACCGCGTCCGTGGAGCCCACGCGCTCCATCTCGTTCACGTCCCAGACGCCCGCCTCTTCCAGATCGCAATCGCCGTCGAGGTACACCATGAAGGTCCACGCGCGATGCGAGCGGCGTTCGGCCCCATCGCCGTTGCCGCACCCGGTCATGGCAAAGAGCGTCATCGCAAGGCACGCCGGCACCCAGAGCCTGGACATTCCCCACCCCTCGGAGTGGCCCCAAGCCTGCGAGCCACTCAGCGGGTGGGATGGCAAGTCTCATGCCAGAGAGGCCCTCTTCAGAGAATGTGCGTCTCTCCTGGCGCGGGTACAGCGACCTCTGGGATTCCAAGGTTGAGGAGCGCATCCGCCAGGGCAAGCGATTGGCTCTCCTCGCCGTGGACCACGAACACTTTGCGCAGCGTCTCCTGGGTGGCGCCGATGTAGCGGAGCAACTCATCGCGGTCGGCATGGGCGCTCAGGGCGTTGATCACGCGCACCTGCGCGCGCACGCGGTGCTCTTCACCGAAGATGCGCACCTGGGGCAACTTCTCCACCAGGCGCCGGCCCAGGGTATGCGCTGCCTGGAAACCGACGATGAGCACGGTGTTCTTCGGGTCGCCAATCTTGTTCGAGAGGTGATGGAGGATGCGCCCCGTCTCGCACATCCCCGAGGCAGAGATGATGATGCACGGATCCGGCAGGAAGTTGATCTCCTTCGACTCCTGCACCGAGCGCGTGTAGATGAGCTCGCTGAAGCGAAAGGGGTCTTCGTAATTCGCCATCAGCGCGTTCATCTCCTCATCGAAGCACTCCGGGTGCTCGCGAAAGACCCCGGTCACGTTGATGGAGAGCGGGCTGTCGACGAAGATCGGGATCTCAGGGATGCGGTTCTCGGCGCGCAAGCGAGCCAGGGCGTACACCAGCTCCTGGGTTCGACCGACGGAAAACGCCGGAATAATCACCTTCCCGCCACGGCCGGCCGTCTCATTCACCGTGTCGGCGAGTTGCGACTCGGCGTCGCCGATCGGATCGTGGAAGCGGTTGCCGTAGGTGCTCTCGGTGATCAGCCAATCGATGCCTTCGAGTGGCTCCGGATCCCGAATGATGGGCGTATTGGGCCGACCCACGTCGCCGGTGAAGCAGAAGCGGTGGCGCTCGCCGCCCTCCTCAATATCCAGCACGATGGCGGCCGATCCTAGAATGTGGCCAGCATCGAGGAAGCGCGCCGAAACCCCAGGCGCGGGCTGAAAAGCAACGCCGTAGTCGATCCCGACGAACTGGTCCATGGCCTGCTGGGCATCAGGCGTGGTGTATATCGGCTCAATCAGTGGCTCGCCGCGGCGCTGGAGCTTCTTATTGAGGTAGGCCGCGTCCTGCTCCTGGATGTGCGCGGAGTCCGCGAGCATCACGGCGCACAGGTCACGGGTGGCGCGGGTGGCGTAGATCGGTCCGCTGAAACCCTGGCGGCAGAGGCCGGGGATATTCCCACTGTGATCGATATGCGCGTGCGAAAGGATGAGGCAATCCGCCTCCAGGGCCGGGCGGGGGAGATGCCGGTTACGCTCATTCGACTCTGCCCGGCGGCCCTGGTAGAGGCCGCAATCCAGGAGAATGCGCGCGCCGTTCACCTCCAAGAGGTGCATCGAGCCGGTCACCGTGCGGGCTGCGCCCAGAAAAGAGATTTTCATAAACTTAGCGACTCCGCGTCAGACGCCGATCAGCGACTCGGCGAGCGTGTACCACCCAGTCGGCTGGCGGTCCAGAAGTCCCTCGGCACGCGGGTGAAAAGGAATCACCATCGCGACCTCGTCCTGACAAGACATGCCCAGCTTCTCCCCCAGGGCACGCAGCACCGGATCGTGCGAGCCGGCAAGCATTCCCACGCCATACCCGGGCGGCACGCGACGCAGGAGCGCCCGAACCATCTCCTCGCGCGTTTCTGGGCTGTCTCCGGCGATGTCGGTGAGCACCACGAGGTCCAGGGGGCGGCTACTAAGCTGAACCCGGGTGGTGCAGAGCGCCCCCGTGGCTCGGATCTGGCCGGCCTCCTCCAGAACGAAGACGGAACAGGGCAGCTCGTGAGGGCGCTCCTCGCGACGCCATCGCCAGAGCCCCGGATCCACCGGCACATAGCCATCGCTCTCGCGAAGCCAGGTGTTGAGCAGAGCGCGCACGCGCTCTTCCTCGCCGGGCACGGCGGCGCGCAGGCGTGGGTCGGCCTTGCCTCGAGGCGCCGGAAGGGCGAAGTAGTAGCTGACAGTGGCACGCTCGATATAGCCGAGGCGCGTATAGATGCGGTGTCCGTTGGAGTGCGGCACGGTAAAAAGCAGGCTGGACTCAAGCCCCGCTTCGCGCATCCAGGCGAGCGCGTGCTCCATCAGGCGGGTGGCAACTCCTCGCCGGCGCCAGGTCGGCAAAGTCATCACCGAATCGATGATCCCGCAAGAGATCGGCTCGCCCCCCAAAACCACCGGGGCGCAGGTGACCATCACTCCGCCAATGAGCTGATCACCCGCCAACGCAACAAAGGTGTGTTCGCGTCCAAGACCGGGGCGCGCCACATACCACGCCATTGTCTCTGGCGTGAAGTAGACGACGCCCTCATACTCGCCAAAGGCGGTGTTGAACAGCTGGGCAAGCTCTGCGGGCGTCCTCTCGGTCTCAGCAAGAGAGTGGATGGTGATGTCGTCGGCCATCAGTCCCCCCGAACCATGAGAGCCGGGCCGGCCCTCCGTGGCGACAGGCCGGCACTGCGCCACCCTGCGTGCGCGGCGCTTTCCATCGATTTCGATGCCCGGCCGCTCCTTCCTGCTCTCTGTGGCGCTCGCACGGTCGCCGCCAGGTGAGGGGAACGCTCCCCAGCCACCCCCCAGCAGCCCTGCATCGGTGGATTGCCTTGGAGGGCTGCCCTTGCCGGCATCGGTGTCGGTTGTGGTTTTGGCAGTGTATCTGCGCCGGCTCTTGCAGGCCGCTTTCGCACCTATGCCTCGTGCTCCCGGCGCAAGCGCACCCGCCCGGCACCTGACCATGACGGGATGTGATCTACGGCACACGGCCCTAGCCCGAAGTATTCACCAGAATACTTCGGGCCAGACGTCCCCGCGCAGGGCGGGCGCGTGCGCCACCCGGCCAACATGCCGCTGGCTCATGCCCGCGCTCCCGAGGCGCTCAGTTACCACTTCTTCCGGACAGGGATCCCCGCCGCGTCCAGCTCCGCCTTGATGGCGGCGATGGTGTACTCGCCGGTGTGCGTCATACTGGCGACGATGGCGGCGTCCGCATGCCCCTTGGTGAAGACGTCCACCAGGTGCTGTGGCACGCCCGCGCCCCCGGAGGCGACGACGGGAATGTGCACGTTCGTCGAGATGAGCGACGTGAGCGTCAGCTCGAAGCCAGCACGCGTGCCGTCGGCATCCACGGAGTTCACGACGATCTCGCCCACGCCCAGGTCCTCGGCGCGCTTGGCCCACTCCAGGGCGTCCATTCCCGTCCGCTCGCGGAAGCCGCGGATGGTAACCTCGTAGCCGCTGGGGAAGCGGGAGCGATCGGCGACGCTCACGGGGTCCATGCCAAGGACGATGCACTGCGAGCCAAACGCCCTGGCGCCCTCGGCGATGATCCCGGGGTTCTTCACCGCCAGCGAGTTTACGGAGACCTTCTCGGCGCCGGCCAGGAGCACGCGGTACATATCGTCGAGCGTCTCGATGCCGCCGCCAACAGCGAAGGGGATGTGCACCACCTTCGCCACCTCACGCACCATGCCGATGTCAATGGGGCGGCGCTCCGCCGACGCAGTGATGTCATAGAAGACCAGCTCGTCGCAGCCGCCCTCGCTGTAGGCCACGGCCATCTCAATGGGGTCGCCCAGGTCCACGTTCCCCTGGAACCTCACGCCCTTGGTCACCTTGCGGTTGCGCACGTCCAGGCAAGGGATGATTCTCTTGGTCAGCATCGTCCGTCCCACTCCGTGAAGTTGCGCAGCATTCTCAGCCCGATGCGTCCCGAGCGCTCGGGGTGGAACTGAGTGGCGAAGAGGTTGCCCTTGCCCACGGCAGAGGCAAAGCACACGCCCGCGTACTCTGTCTCGCCGTAGCAGTGCGCCGGATCCGCCGGAACGGGGTAGTAGCTGTGGATGAAGTAGAACTCGCTCTCATCCTCAATGCCCGCGAAGAGCGGGTGGCTCTGCCGGAAGCGCACCGCGTTCCAGCCCATCTGGGGGATCTTCACCGCCCGCTCCGCAGGCTGGAAGCGCGTCACCCGCCCGGGCACGAACCCGAGGCACGCCACGCCGTCGTTCTCCTCGGAGAAGTCGAAGAGGATCTGCATCCCGATGCAAATGCCGAAGAAGGGCGTGCCGCGCTCCACCACGGCGCGCAGCGTCTCGATCAGCCCCAGCTCGCGCAGGTTCCGCATCGACTCCCCGGCCGCGCCGTCACCGGGGAAGACCACGCGCTCCGCGGCGAGAATCTTCGCCGGGTCGCTGGTGATCTCGCTCGGCACCCCCAGATGCTCCAACGCCAGGAGAACACTCGTCAGGTTCCCGGCTCGGTAGTCCACAATCGCAATCATCGCTACTCCATGCCTGGCCAAGCCCCCGCCTGATGGGGGCGATGCGGTACCAGCGCCTCGCCTGCCAGCCGTCCCCGGGCAAACGCACGCGCCAGGGCGAACACAGGGGTTTGGTACGGGTTTGGGTTCGCGCTGGCAGGGAACCGTCCGTCCGGTCCCATTGCGGTTCGGCCACGCCGGCAGAGTGAGTATTCGCCTCCGGGGGGCTCCGCCCCTGCCGGCCCTGTGGCTGAGATCCCGACATAAGGGAATCCGAAGCCTCGGAGGCAGCGCGCAACTCGGCGCGCGGCGATAAATCACCGCGCTGCTTGCGAGCGAAGCCCTGCCGGGCTGGGCTGGGGATACTCCCAGATATCTCAAAACAGGGGGGGGCTGGGAGGAGAAGCCCCGAATGGGCTTTGCCGGAAAGCAGCGCAGAGCTTCGAGCTCCGCGCGTGCGCGCGGCCTTCTCCTTATGTCGGAATCCCAGGCCCTGTGGTATTGCGGTGTCGGTTGTGGTTTTGGCAGTGTATCTGCGCCGGCTCTTGCAAGCTGCTTTCGCACCTATGCCTCGTGCTCCCGGCGCAAGCACGCCTGCCGGGCACCTGATGATAGGCGCCTTGTCTTGCATGCGGTCATGTTCGCCACCCCTGCACCGGGTACCTACCACATCTTTGTGCTATTTCACTTGGCGCTCACCACGCCCCGGTCCAACTGCCCGCTCACTCCCTAACAACAATCGACACCGATGACGCTCCAGGGAGGCAGCGGGTCGGGCGTCCGTATAGGAAGGAACCGCTTCTTAGAAGGGCGAAGAGGGTTTCTGGAGGAGTAGTGATGTTAGCCAAGGAGCATAAGGAGACAATAAGGCGAAGCGGGTTTACGTTGATTGAGTTGCTCGTGGTCATAGCGATCATAGCGATCCTTGCAGCGATCCTCTTCCCTGTCTTTGCCCGAGCGCGCGAGAACGCGCGCAAGAGTAACTGCGCCAGCAACCTGAAGCAGATGGGCCTCGCAGTCATGCAGTATGTGCAGGATTATGACGAGGTCTATCCGATCGGTGGGATGCTTGACACGAAGGGCATCCAGATCCACTGGCGTCACTTGATCTACCCCTACATCAAGAACGAAGGGGTCTTCAAGTGCCCGAGCATGGGTCAGTACGAATACGCAGCGGCACAGCCCGGTCTCGGCGCGCCGGCGCTGGCCGGCTCCTACGGGTGCAACAACCTGGTGATGTCCTGGGGCACCGCGGTCGATATGGCAAGCATGGCGCGCCCGGCGGATTGCGTCGCCGTGGCCGAGCGGCGCAGCACCTCCGACTGGCCGGCCTATCCCTCGAACCGGGTGCCGGACCCCTCCTACGTCGCCGCGAGCATCGTGGCCGACCGGCACATGGAGGGCGCCAACTACGTCTTCTGCGATGGCCATGTCAAGTGGCTGCGGCATGGCACGGATGTGACCCCCGTCAACCTGTGGGATCCGAATAAGAAGTGACGCGGAAGCGCACGTCGCGTGGGCGGGAGTGTCTGCCGTCTCCCGCCCCTCTCCGCGCAGGTTGTAGGGGAGAACTCGGAACGCCGCCTCGGGCCTGGCGCCGGGGAAGTTGCCCGCCATGGAGCGACCGCGGCGCCCGGTGAACCACGGGCCGCGCATCCGAAAACGGAGACGTCAGCATAGGGAAGGAACCGGTCTCTAGACAACGAAGATGGTCGGCAATGGAGTGCCCACATGAACCATGGGGCATCGGGAGGCGATGATGAGACGAACTGGGTTCACCCTGATCGAGCTGCTAGTGGTGATCGCGATCATAGCCATCCTGGCAGCCATCCTCCTCCCTGTCTTCGCCCGAGCGCGCGAGAACGCGCGCAAGAGCACCTGCCAGAGCAACCTGAAGCAGATGGGCCTCGCAGTCATGCAGTATGTGCAGGATTATGACGAGGTCTATCCGATCGGTGGGATGCTTGACACGAAGGGCATCCAGATCCACTGGCGTCACTT
>DUUU01000397.1 GCA_012841485.1 Armatimonadota bacterium | reverse complement strand
TGCGGATGGACCTCAAGAAGGTCTTCAGCCTCATCCCGGGCAAGCACCGGCTCTCGCTTCACGCGATCTACGTGGACTATCCGGAGCCGGTGGAGCGCAACGCCCTGGAGACAAAGCACTTCCAGCGCTGGATCGATTGGGCCGTGCAGGAAGGCATCGCCCTCGATTTCAACGGCACCTTCTTCTCGCATCCTCAGGCGGCCGATGGCTACACACTCGCCCATCCGGATCCGGGGATCCGCCGCTTCTGGGTGGAGCATGGCATCGCGGCCCGGCGCATCGCCGCCGATATGGGCCGCGCCCAGGGGAGCCCCTGCATCAACAACACCTGGATCCCCGATGGCGAGAAGGATCTTCCGGCGGACCGCTGGGCGCCGCGCCAGCGCCTGGTGGAGTCGCTGGATGCCATGTATGCCGAGGAGCTGCCGGCCGAGCTCACGCGCGACGCCATCGAATCCAAGCTCTTTGGCATTGGCTCGGAGTCTTATGTGGTCGGCTCGCTAGAGTTCTACCTGGCGTATGCCGTCAGCCGCAAGAAGATCCTCACCCTCGATATGGGCCACTTCCACCCCACCGAGGAGGTCTCCGACAAGATCTCGTCCGTGCTCACCTTCATCGACGAGGTTCTCTTCCACGTCAGCCGCGGCGTCCGCTGGGATAGCGACCACGTGGTCACCCTCTCGGATCCGGTGCGCGCCGTCGCCGAGGAGGCCGTGCGCGGCAATGTCCTCGACCGGGTACACTTTGGCCTGGATTATTTCGATGCCAGCATCAACCGCATCGCGGCGTGGGTCATCGGCGCGCGCTCTCTCCTGAAGGCACTCCTCATCGCCCTCGTCGAGCCCACGCAGACGCTGAGGGAGATGGAGCTCAATGGCGACCGCACCGGCCGCCTGGCCCTCATGGAAGAACTGAAGACGCTGCCCTTCGCGGCGGTCTGGAACCGCTATTGCGAGATGCAGGGCGTTCCCGCCGGGGCCGCCTGGCTCAACGAGGTCCGCGCCTACGAGCGCGATATCCTCTCCCAGCGCTGAGATAGCCTTTCTCCCCTCCCCCTCCCCTTGGGAGGGGGAGTTCCTCCGTCGACTCCATCCCCAGGGAAGGGGGGCCGCGCCCTGGCAAATGGCCGGCCGCCGGCCCAGGAGCGTCATTACTACTCCCCGCCCGAACGGGCTCTCTGGTCACGCGCCTGCCTGCGCGCCGCGATCAGCGCGAGGAGCGTCACCGCCGTCAGTGGAATGACAAAGCCGGCCATCGCCCGCGTGTAGCCTTCCAGTGCCTGGCTCTCCGTCCCTCGCAGATAGAGGTAAGCGACGAAAGTGACGTAGTATCCCAGGAAGAACGCGCCTTCCCACCGCTCGAGCTGCGCGCCGATCACAAAGACCGGCAGGAGGGCCACGGCCGCCGTGATCATGATCGGCATATCCAGGCGCACCGCCTCCAGCGGCACCGCCAGTCCGCCGGGAGAGAGGAGAGCGGCGGTGCCCAGCACCCCCATGATGTTGAAAAGACTGCTGCCGATGACGTTGCCCACAGTGATATCAGGATCGCCACGCCTCGCTGCAAGGGCGGATGTCGCCAACTCCGGGAGCGTCGTGCCAATGGCGACGATTGTCAGGCTGATCACCAGCTCGCTCACACCGAAGGCCCGGGCGAAGGAGACAGCGGCATTTACGACCAGGGCCGAGCCCGCAGCCAACAGGAGGAGGCCCAATACGACGAGGGCGATATGCCGGAGCCAGCCGTCGTGCCCGGCAACCTGCACTTCTGTCAGGGCGGCGGGATACCCGGCTTCCTCCCCGCTCTCCCGCCCCCGCCGGATCGCATGCCGCGTGTAGGCAATAAGGCCCAAGATCAGAAGCGCCCCCTCATAGCGCTGCAGCCGGCCATCCACCGAGAGGAGGAAGAGCGCCAGCGAGACGACCGCCAGCAGCGGCACATCGCGGCGCACCAGCTCCTGCGAGAGGCAGATCGGCGCCAAAAGCGACGAGACGCCGAGGATCAGGAGAATGTTTAGGATGTTCGCACCGACAACGTTCCCAACGGTGATATCTGCCTGCCCAGTCAGCGCGGCGCGGATTGCCACCCCTAGCTCCGGCGCGCTGGTTCCGTAGGCTACCACCGTGAGCCCGATCACCAGGGAGGAGACCCCGGCCGCGGCCGCCAGGCGCGACGCCCCGCGCACCAGCGCCTCAGCGCCTCCGACCAGAGCGAACACCCCCAAGATGAAAGAAGCCACCATGATCCAGATCATGATGGCTTCTCATTCCATGTCAGCGCCGTGATCAAACCCGCTTCCGGAAGCGGCACGGCGCCACACCGCTCACGCAGGGCGATCGCCTGGGCCCGTGGCACCCTATCGTCTAGTGACCCCAGAGGTACTTCTCCGGCGTGCGGTCGACGTTCTTGTTGATCTTCAGCCACTTGACGTGGCCATCGCAGTAGAGGATGTTCGTGCCTTCCGAGTGCCAGTCGGCCACACCCTGATAGCGTGCGTTCGCATTGGGGAGCGAGGAGCCCGTGCCTTCGACACCCGGGCCATAGTAGTAGTTGGGGCTCGCTACCGGGCACCAGACGATGTAGCAGGTGGAGTCACACGCTATCAGCGTGTCCGCGGGGCGCTCGCGCGCGGCGGTGCGCTCCGTGCTACTGTGTGAAGAGGACGCGGTTGGCTGGCCGATGTGGTAGTTGTAGCCATACGCCGTGTTGAACTCAGCGCTGCCGGTGCCCGGCTTGTTGGGCGAGCTTGGGCAGTGGATCACGTTCTTGTTCTTCATGTAGGGATCGACGACCTCTGGCCAATAGTACCACTTCGACGAGTACTTCCCCGGCGCGTCAAACCGGTAGAGGGGATATTCCTCGTCGAAATCCTGGTAGTACATCATGAATGCCGATCCCATCTGTTTCAGATTGCTCTGGCAGGTGGATTTGCGCGCGTTCTCCCGCGCCCGGGCGAAAACCGGAAACAGGATAGCCGCCAGAATGGCGATGATGGCGATGACGACGAGGAGCTCGATCAGAGTAAACCCTGGCTGTTTCCTGGCCTGCATGGGACTTCTCCCTTCTCTTGCTTCGGGTGGATACCCTCCGCAAGTATGATCCGATATCCCCGTGCCTGGACCGCCATGGCGAGCGCCAACGGGCTGGATGCCAGGGGCCAGGGCACACGGGTATCGGACGAACGCTATCTAGGCATTCGATATCGCGGGAACGGCTCCTCTCATGGGTGGGTGCAAGGTCATTGCAGGCGCTCCTTGAGCAGGCCGTTGACGATCTGCGGGTTGGCACGGCCCTTGGTCGCGCGCATCACTTGCCCCACGAAGAACTTGACAAGCTGCTCCTTGCCGCCCTTCAGCGCCTCCCACTCCTTCGGGTTCGCGGCGATGATCTCATCGAGCGCGGTGGCGATGGCCTCGGTGTCGGTGATCTGCGTCAGGCCCTTGGCGCGAACGATCTCGTCCGCAGCCTTGCCGGTCGCAAACATCTCGTCGAAGACTTCCTTGGCGATCTTGCCGCTGATGGTCCCCTTATCGATCAGCGCCAGCAGACCCACGAGCGCCTCGGGCGAGATCTTGCTCTCGGTGATATCGAGACTGGCGGCGTTCAGCCGGCCCAGCAATTCGCCCATCACCCAGTTGCTCACCGCCTTGGCATCGGAGTGCTTCTTGGCCGCCGCCTCGAAGTACTCCGCGAGGGCGCGTGTCTCGGTCAGGACCTGGGCATCGTAGGCGGGCAACCCGTACTCTTCCTGGAAACGGAGCTGCTTCTGGCGCGGCAGCTCCGGAAGCAGGGCGCGCTGCTCCTCGACCCACGTCGGATCAAAGACCATCGGCGTCAGGTCGGGATCGGGGAAGTAGCGATACTCCTGCTCCGCCTCTTTGCTGCGCATGGGCGCCGTCACCTGGCGCGCCTCATCCCAGCGCCACGTCTCCTGGGTCACCACGCCGCCCTCGCGGAGAAGAGCGGTCTGCCGGGCAATCTCGTACTCAATTCCACGGGCGACGGCCCGGAAGGAGTTGAGGTTCTTCAGCTCCGTCTTGGTGCCCAGGGCCGTGCTGCCCTTGGGGCGAATGGAGATGTTGGGCTCGCAGCGCAGGCTCCCCTGCTCCATCTTGCCGTCGCAGACGCCAATGTAGGTCACGATGGCACGAAGCTGCTCCAGGTAGGCGCGCGCTTCCTCTGCCGAGGCAATATCGGGCTCGGAGACGATCTCCATCAAGGGCATGCCAGAGCGGTTGTAGTCGACCTCGCTCGTGTGCGGCGAGACGTGGAAGAGCTTGCCGGTATCCTCCTCCAGATGGCAGCGCCGGATGCCGATGCGCTTCACCCGACCGTCCACCTCGATCTCGATGTAGCCGTTGCGGCCAATTGGATCGTCGCCAAACTGCGAGATCTGGTAGGCCTTGGCGAGATCGGGGTAGTAGTAGTTCTTGCGGTAGAAGATGCTCCGCGGCGAGATCTCGCAGTTGAGCGCCAGCGCCGCGCGTACGACAAACTCGACGGCACGCCGGTTCGGCACGGGCAAGCTGCCCGGCAGCCCCAGGCACACCGGGCATACCTGAGTGTTCGGCGCCGCACCGAACGTCGTCGGGCAACCGCAGAACATCTTGCTCTCGGTCAACAGCTCGGCATGGACTTCCATGCCAATTACCGCTTCATACTCAGTCATCGTTCCTCCGAACTATCGAGCCGCGGGTCACACCTCGGGCGTGCGGCGGAGCCAGTCGGTGGATTGCTCGTAGGCGTAGGCCGCGCGAAGGAGGGTCTCCTCGCCAAAGGGCTTGCCGATGATCTGCAGGCCGATGGGGAGGCCCTCGTGGAAGCCGCAGGGCACGGAGATCGCCGGAATGCCCGCGAGGTTGATGGGGATGGTGCATACATCCGCCAGCTTCATCTGCAGCGGGTCTCCCGTTTTCTCGCCGATCCCGAAAGCCACCGTGGGCGACACGGGCGATACGAGCAGATCATAGCGCTCGAAAGCACGGTCGAACTCCTGCTTCACCAGGGTGCGCACCTTCAGCGCCTTCAGGTAGTAGGCATCGTAGTAGCCGGCGGAGAGCGCGAAGGTGCCGATCACGATGCGTTGCTTCACCTCCGGGCCGAGGCCAGCATCGCGCGTGCGCTCCATCATCGTGTTCGGATCATCCGCGGGCACGCGCAGGCCGTAGCGCACGCCATCATAGCGGGCCAGGTTGCTGCTCGCCTCGCTCGGCGCGATGAGGTAGAACACCGGGAAGGAGTAGTCGATGTGCGGCATCGAGAGTTCTTCGGCTTCGGCGCCGAGATCGACCAGGCGGTCGATGGCCGCGCGCACGGCGGCACTCACTTCCGGGGCAACGCCCTGCGCCCAAAGCTCCCGAGGCACCCCCAGCTTCAGCCCCTTCACACCGCCGCGCAGGGCCTGCGTGTAGTCCGGCACCCCCGCCGAGGCAGAAGTCGCGTCGAACGGATCGTGGCCGCTGATCGCCTGAAGGAGGAGCGCGGCATCC
>DUUU01000396.1 GCA_012841485.1 Armatimonadota bacterium | reverse complement strand
TGAAGGGGAAGCCGGCCTCGCGATAGCCCATGCCGCTCATCACCACGGCTGCCAGGCGCTCGAGTAGGAACGTGGCCCAGATGGAGAAGCTGATCTCCGCGGAAACGAGGTAGCCAAAGCCGATCAGCTCCGGGCGGTTATGGATCGTGAGGGCGCCGACCGCGCTGAGTGGTGGCTGAGTGAAGGGCACGAAAGAGAAGGCGTTCTTCCATGCGGGGAACGAAGGCGCGACAGCGTGGATGATGTTGGCGAGGTTGAAGACGAACGAGAGCGCGAAGCCCGCCCACATGACCGGGTTGCGGAAGAACGGCGGGATCCCGCCCGAACGCGGCTGGGTATCCGTGATCTCCAGGGGGAGTTGCACGAGCGGGAAGGTGAGCTTCTCCTTCTCCACCCATGGCCGGTGCATCAACATCACCAGGCACATCATGGCGAGCCACAGGGCAACGAAGAAGCCCAGCCACGCCAGCAACGGGCCCACCCAGACCCCCCACGGGATCGGAGCGCCGCGCAGTGCCTCGTAAACCCCGCGGATGGCGTCCGGATCGCGCACCGTGGCCCAATCGGGAAGGTACTTCTGCGCTTCATCCAGCTTGTTGCCCGTCTGGTTGAAGTAGAACGGGGCGGTCATCAAAGCGATGAAAAAGCGCGCCACACCGCAGCTGAACGCCATCGTGGAGACGCAGACAAAGAAGAAGATGAAGAGCATTTCCCCACGACTGAAACGGCGATCCGCCCAGGGGGTGTAGGTAAGCAAAGCGTTGGCAAGAAGCACGATCAGGATCGCCGCGACTGCGGGGATCGTGGGTACGCTCTCCGTGATGTAGACCCCGAGAGCCACGATCTCCGACTCCCGGATCCAGAACCCGGCTACGACCGTCAGGAAGAGAGCCGTGAGGAGGGCCCGGGGGGTTACCGCGCCGCGACGTCCGGGGCTATCGGCTTGACCCGGCTCCTGCCGTTCGTCCATTGGGTCGCTCACCGTATGCTGGGGCATGGCCATCAGCACGCCATCCTTTCCACTTCCAGTCCAAAGTAAAGGTACTTCTCCCAACCAATTCGCCATGGCCCTCGCGGTTCCTTGTGGGAAAGCGCTTCTCTTTCAGACGGGCATTCAGATGCTTCTCCCCTCTCCGGGGGGAGAGCCCGCTCCCTCATCCTCTTCACGCCCAACTTCACGCGCGCTCGCAGCCGTTGTGGCACGCATAGTGCGCCTGGCAGGCCATGCAGTTGGGCCCGGACCCATGGCGGAGGTGAGGCGAGTGAGCAACAAGGAAGGGAAGACGTCCGCCCCGAGAGGCATCTGGCAGCAGTTGGCACGCAGCTCCGTCCTCCTCTTAGGGGTTGCCGCGTGGGGAGTCATCATCTTCTTGATGCGTGACCTGGACTCGATCCACGGGCCTTCCGCCACGCGAGCAGAGGTGAGAGTACTCTCCGAGATGCGCCTCTACTGCGCGGATAGCATCGCCCTGGGCCGGCTGGCCGAGGCGAAGGCCATCCACGAGGAGCTCCGACAGTTTGGCGGGGAGCGGGTGGCCTCCTACAGTCAGGAAGTGGCTCGCCTGGACACGCTGCTCCGCGAACGGCATGGGCGCATATATCGCGGCAACGCCCGGGATGGGCAAGACCCGGCCCTTGCCCGGCTGTCAGATCTAAACGGCGCCGCGTTCGAGGCGGCATTCCTGGAGGAAGCCCTTCACCGCAACGCGCGGGCGCTGCAGCACATCGAGAGACACCGGCAGCGCATCGGCGATGCCGTGCTCCAATACCTCCGCGAACGCCTGAGCGCGGAGCTCCATGCCGAACGGAAGCGATTGGAGGGATGGCGGTCGCGCTGGTATGGCAGCCCCCCAACCGTGATGCCATAGGAGGCTTCGCCGGGTGAGAACGGGCAACCTGGACCGGGTATCGACCGGCAGATCGTGCTCTTGCCCGGTTCCGGCGATCTGCCTCGGTGCGCTGGCTGCAGCCGGTGCGGACCAGCCGTCCATCTCCCTCCGCACGCGCGGCTGGCAGGTGTCCCGTCGCACTCCTCGGTATGGGTCAACCGCCACCCGGCGGGGCTGCGGGCTCTCGCCACGGGGAAGGGGTGCCGCGAGCCCGCGGGGGACGCTACCCCTGTGGGCTTGCACCCACTCGGGGACGTTAGCTCGCGATGCGCGTCTCTAGAAGGCGCCCGGCATCCTCGCGGCAGCGCTCGATGGTGCGCATGACCGCCAATGTCTCCTCCGGCGGCACGAGGAGAGGCGTGCCCTCGCGGACAGCGGATGCCAGGTTGCCGTAGAAGTCGACCGCCAGAGTGGCATCCACGGGTAAGATCTTCTCCCGGAAGGGCACGTTGTCGCTGGGGTAAGCGCGATTGGCGCTCGCCAGGCCGGGATCCAACGCCTTCTCTGGCAGCTCGGCCGGATCGAAGTAGCGCACAGTGAAGGTACTCCGCTCCAGGGTGACCGCGCCGTGCGTGCCCCACACCTGAAGCTCGTAGGGCCGAATCGCGGAGGCCTGATTGATGTCAATCTCGCCGAGGACGCCCTGGTGCGTCTCGATCAGGATCTTGACCACATCGTCGGCATCGCCCAGAGACGCGACCAGGCGCAGGTTGCAGTAGAGGCGGCGGATGTCATAGCCAATCAACTGGAGCACCTGGTCGATGCAGTGCGCGCCGTAGTTGTTGAGCATGCCGCCGCCATACTTCTGCAGGCTCTGCCAATCGTTGCGCCGTGCGAAGTTGAAGAGCGCCCGGCGCACATGGTAGACCTCGCCAATCGTGCCCGCCTCCAGGATGCGGAGCAGGTGCTGGAAGTAGGCCATCACGCGGTGGGGTTGATAGACGGTGACGAGGCGCCCGCGGCGGCGCGCCTCGCTCGCGATGGCCTCCGCCTCGCTGACCTCCTGCGCCATCGGCTTCTCGATGACGACGTGGCGGCCGGCGCTGAGCGCGGCCAGGGCCATATCGCGGTGCAGGTGGGTGGGCGTGGCGATGGTGACCACATCCAGACCCGGGTGGCGCAGCAGATCGGCAAACTCGGCATAGGCGGTCACGCCATAGGTGCGCTCCGCCTCCTGGCGGCGCTCTAGCTCGATATCCTGCACGGCCACCAGCTCGAAATCGGGGTGTGGCGCCAGCGTCCTGCAGTGGAAGTGCCACCCGATTCGACCCAGTCCCGCCACTCCGATGCGTAAGGGTTTGGTCACCATTTCATCGCCTCTCGTTCCTCGGCTTTGGCGCTGCCAGGGGCAGGCCCGCTCTATTGTACTGGCCAGGGCGTTGCCGGTCAAGAGGAGCAAACATTCAGTTTGAGGAGAGTGATCGGAGTGGAATCCGATGGGCATTTCTGCTATAATGGGGGTTGGGAGTCCCTCCACGAGCGGCACGCCGAGTGCCCCGTGCCAATCGGGGCAGGGGGGGCCACCGCGCGAACAGCTTACGTCGGGAGGAACCATGAACCAGGCAGCCGGGCCGGGCGATTTGCCGCAACCCTTCACGTGCAACGAAGAGGCCGATTTCCTCGTGGATGATGACCACCCCAGGGATGAGTGCGGGGTATTCGGCATTTGTGCCCCTGGCGAGGATGTGGCCCGCCTCGCCTACTTTGGCCTTTTTGCGCTGCAGCACCGAGGACAGGAGTCTGCCGGAATCGCCGTCTCGGACGGGCGGCGCCTCAAAGTGAGCAAGGCGATGGGTTTGGTGACCCAGGTCTTTGATGAGGAGGTACTCCAGAGCCTGCGCGGCGGCTTCGGAATCGGGCATGTGCGCTACTCCACCATGGGATCGAGCGTCCTCTGCAATGCCCAGCCGGTCGTCGTGGAGACGCCCTATGGCCGGGTCGCCGTGGCGCACAATGGCAACCTGGTGAACTGCGCGCCCTTGCGGGAGGAGCTTGGCGAGCGCGGCATCACCTTCGAGGGCACCAACGACTCCGAGATCGTGGCCCATTTGATCGCGCGCTACCACCGGGGAGATCTGGAAGAAGCGATTGCACGTGCTCTGGCGCGCCTTGAGGGGGCCTACGCGCTCGTCATCCTGGCACAGGATAAAGTCGTGGCCGCGCGCGATCCCAACGGGATCCGCCCCCTCTGCCTGGGGGCGCTCAACCACGACCACTACATCGTCGCCTCCGAGACGTGCGCGCTGAACGTCGTCGGCGCGCGCTTCATGCGCGAGGTGGAGCCGGGCGAGATGGTGGTGATCGACGCCGACGGCGTGCGAGAGCACCAGGCGGTGCCGATCCAGGACAAGCGCCTCTGCCTCTTTGAGTTTATCTACTTCGCTCGCCCCGATAGCTGCATGTATGGCCGGTCGCTGCACATGGCGCGCCGGCGCATGGGGCACATCCTGGCGGAGGAGCACCCTGTGGATGCCGACGTGGTCATCCCGGTTCCGGATACAGGCACCCCAGCGTCTATCGGCTACGCGGAGCGCTCGCGCATTCCCTTTGGCGAGGGCCTCATCAAGAACCGCTATATCGGGCGCACCTTCATCCAACCGGACCAGCGCCTTCGCGAGCTGGGCATCCGCATGAAGCTGACGCCCCTCACCGAGACACTCGCCGGCAAGCGCGTCGTCATGGTCGATGACTCCATCGTGCGGGGTACCACAACCCGGCGGATCGTCCGCCTCCTGCGCGAGGCAGGCGCCCGCGAGGTTCATGTGCGCATCTCCTCGCCGCCGGACCGGTTTCCGTGCCACTATGGCATCGATACCGGGAATCGGGGCGAGCTGATCGCCGCTAAGCTCTCGGTGCCGCAGATCCGGGAATTCATCGGTGCCGATACACTGGGCTACCTCAGCCTGCGCGGCGTGGTACGCGCCATCGGGTTGCACCGCGGCGCCTTCTGCCGTGCCTGTTTCGATGGGCAGTACCCGATCTCTATACCCAGAGACCAACTGCTTGGCAAGTTTGCCCTGGAGACACACACCGCGCGTGGCGTCGCGGCCGAGAACAAGCCGCCCGAGTATCTCGAGAAAGTGCCGTGATGGAGAACACAAGCTATGAGCGGCGTCGTGCTGATGCGCTGATCCAGACCCTGGACGCGATCCGTGGCACCTATTGCGATGGGCAGCATGGCGATCCGATCGCCGCGCACGCCGGCATCCCCTCGCTGGATGAGGTGGTTCGGATCCTGGCCAACCTGGAAGAGGTCTTCTATCCCGGCTACCGCTCCGGCAACCCGATCTGCAGCCCCTCACTGGATGTCTTTATCCGGCGCTACCTGGATATGGTGTATGACTCCCTCTACGAGCAGGTGATGCGCGCTCTGCCCTTCCGCTGGAAGGGGGAGTATGGGCGGGCGCAAGGCATACCTGCCATCGAGAACGTGGAGGCGGAGGCCGAGAGGATCGTGGCTAACTTCTTCTCCCGGCTGTCGGCGATCCGGGAGATGCTGAAAAAAGACGTGATCGCGGCGTACACGGGCGACCCGGCCGCGCATAGCTATGCGGAAGTCATCCTGAGCTATCCGGCGATCCGTGCCATCACCGTTCATCGCGTGGCCCATGAGCTATATCGCCTCGGCGTGCCGGTCATCCCGCGGATGATGAGCGAGCACGTCCACTCCGAGACGGGGATCGATATCCACCCGGGAGCGCGCATCGGCGAGAGCTTTTTCATCGACCACGGCACCGGCGTGGTGATCGGCGAGACCACCGAGATCGGCAACCGCGTGAAGATCTATCAGGGCGTGACCCTGGGCGCCAAGAGCTTTCCGTTGGATGCGGAGGGCAATCCGATCAAGGCGGTCAAGCGCCACCCCACCCTGGAAGATGACGTGATCATCTACGCGGGGGCGACGATCCTCGGCGGTGACACGGTGATCGGCCGGGGATCCGTTATCGGCGGCAATGTCTGGATTACGTCATCGGTGCCCCCGCACAGCACGGTGTTGCACGACAACCCCAAACCAATCGTCAAGAAGCCGGGAACGTAAGGCGCTCGGGGGAGCGAGCGCGAGGCGATTGCCCGCCACCCATGCCTGGTGTGCCCGGCGCGCGTGGCGTTCCGGCCCTGGGCGCCCGCTTGCTTTCGGTTGACGGCGTGCGACAGCCCATGCTATAATCGAACCGGAAGGGGGGAGGCATATCCCGTCCATGGCGGCGGGGCGCATACTATGGCTGGACATTCCAAATGGCACAACATTCGTCTCCGTAAGGGTGCCCAGGATGCCCGTAAGGGGAAGGTGTTCACGAAGCTGGCTCGCGAGATCATCGTCGCGGCAAAGGAGGGCGGTGGCAACCCTGATATGAATGGTCGCCTCCGGCTTGCCATTGAGAAGGCGCGCGACGCGAGCATGCCGGTGGACAACATCAAGCGGGCGATCCAGCGCGGTACCGGCGAGGGGGGCGAGGCCGTCAACTACCAGGAGATGGTATACGAGGGATATGCCCCGGGAGGGACCGCGGTGATGGTGAGCGTCCTCACGGACAACAAGAACCGCACCGTGGCCGATCTGCGCAGCATCTTCTCGCGCAACGGCGGGAGCCTTGGCGAAACGGGGTGTGTCGCCTGGATGTTTGAGCAGAAGGGCGTGATCTCCATCTCCACGGAGCAGGTCGAGGAAGACGCGCTGCTCGAGATCGCTCTCGAAGCCGGCGCCGAAGATGTGCGCACCGAGGAGGATACCTTCGAGGTGTTGACTTCGCCCGAGAGCTTCTCCCAGGTGAAGGATGCAATCGTTGCTGCGGGACTTCAGCCCACGAGCGCGGAGGTCACCATGCTTCCCAACTCCACCGTATCGCTGGGTGGCAAGGAAGCGGAACAGGTGCTCCGCCTGCTCGATATGCTGGATGACCACGACGATGTGCAGCAGGTCTATGCCAACTTCGATATCTCCGATCGCGACCTCGAAGCGGCTGCGGCCTGATCAGCCCCGATGGGGTGAAACCGTATTCGGTTCGCGGTCCGCGAGTGCCTGAGCGCTCTGCGGCGGTTTGGGCCCCGCGAGCCGAATACGGCACGGCCTCATCCCCGACCACGAATGGTGTCATGGTGCGTTTCCTCCTTCTCATCCTCTGCATCGTTGGTGGCATCGGGTGCACGGGTGCTGATTCGGCCCAGGCGACGCCGCCGGTGACCGCCAGCCATGCGACGGTTGCGATTGCCGACCGTCCGGTCCTTCGGATTCGCACCTCGCTTGGAGGCGTGTCCCCCGAACAGCGCGCTGCCATCGTTGCGAGGCGGTTGCAGGAGTTGCTGGCTCGTGGCGTGCCACCACGACGCATCGTCTCGCGCAAGGCCGGCAAGAATGCCGAGCTCCTCTACGGCTCCACGCTGCTTCTGACGGTGACCCCGCAGGAGGCGAGAGCGCAGAACTCAAGTGCTGCGTCTCTGGCCGCGCTCTGGGGGCACCGCCTGCGTGCTCTCCTCTCCACGCCGCTCCTCACGGTGGACCGGCGTCAGGTGACCGTTCCCCTGGGCGAGACACGGGCGATAAGCTTCGGCGGCCTCCTCCGGTGCCCCGATACGGTCACGGGGGAGCAGGGGATCGTCTCGCTCGACCTAGATGGGGCGCGGCGCAGAGCGGTCATCCGCGGGCTGCAGAGGGGTTCTACGCGGCTCGTGTTTGCCCGCGGTGACGCCAGCATCACGGTGGACGTATCCGTGCGCCCCTACGCCGGGCGCATCCCATCGGGTGCCGAGTGTTTTGTCACCGGGAACCCGGCATTGCCGGATCTGGTGGCGCGCATGGCGAGAGCCGCCGTTCGTGATGCGCTGGCCCTGGAACCGGGCGCCTGGAGCCACGTTGGCGCGCCTGCGACAAAGCGCGGAGTACATGCCGGGCGCGCGCTGCGCGTGAGCGTGCCGGTGCGCTTGGCCGGGGATGGCTATCTCCCCGTGACCGGGGATGTGCCGGTGACTGTGCGGAACCTGCGCCTGCCCCGTGCCGGGGAGCCGGGGCTTTTCTACAGCAACGACCCGGAGCAGGTGGAGGGGTATGGCACGCTCTTTCTCGGGCGCCTCACCACCGATCAGCCGGTTCGGCTGCTCTATCACCACCAGAACAAGATGGGGCGCGCTTTCGCGCTCTCGGTGGACGTGATCAACCCGGGCGACGAGCCGGCGCGCCTCCATGTGGTTGAGGGGCAGGGCAAGCCCCACCCGGACCCGCTGCGTGTCGGCCATGAGGCGGCGCGCGAGTTCCTGAAGCACCATCGCGCGGGCATGGGCTACATCAGCGTTCTTCCCCCCCGGTCGCGCGTGACCATTGTACACCATGTGCTGAGGCCGTGGCATGTGGGGAGCGGCCTCTTCGGGTTGCGCCAGCTCGAAGGCACCACTGGCTGCCTCGTGCAGGTGAAAGCGGATGACCCGCGCTCGCCCTTCGTCCGCGCGCCGGATGGCGACGAGCCACTTTCGGAGACGGTGTTCCAATCGGCGGTGAAGCCGATTGCCGCTTCCTACGAAGCCGGGGGGCGGTGGACCTTCATCCGCCTGGGAAGCGCGTTCAAGGCCGGGGCGTCCCGTCTGAGCGAGGATGGCTTTGGTGATTACGGCGTCACCTATGAGATGGCGCTGACGTTGAGCAACCCGGAGGAGGAGACGCGGAAGGTGGGACTCATCTTCGAGGCGGCCTCTGGGGCGGCGCGAGGCGTCTTCCTCATCGATGGCAAGGTGGTGGAAACGAAGACGCTGAGCGCCCATCAGGAACTGGTCCTTGCCACCTACTCTCTGCCGCCGGGGGCGAAGCGCAAGGTTCACGTCACCACGCTTCCGCTCTCCGGATCTGCCTACCCAGCCCGGCTCGTGCTGCGCTCGCTGCCTGCGACGGTATCGGTGCGTCCGGGCACGTTGCTGCGCCCGCACTAGTCATGCGCCGACCTCCTCCAGCGATCCGCCGGCTCCTCCGAGGGATGGCGCGTGCCCGGGGCTCTCTTTCAGGATGCGCGTGCGCTGGCGCTGGGGCGCGGGAATACGCCTTTCTCTTCATCCTCTTCGCTCTTCTTTACCGCCTGACGGCTTCGCGTGACTACACGTTCGACTCTCTCTCCTATGCGCTCCAGATCGAACGCTTCATGCGCACGGGCGAGTACTCCTGGATCTTTCATCCGCATCACATCCTCTTCAACGTGCTCGGCCTGGGTGCGTTCCGCGCGTTCCGTGCCATTGGCCTGGAGGTGGGCACTCTGGATGCGCTCCAGGGGATGAATGCCCTCCTGGGCGCGGTGGGGGTTGTCCTCTTCGCCTGGATCGCCGGGCGCGTGTGTCGCCACTGGGGAGCCGGGTTGGTGGCTGGCGCCGGGTTGGGCCTCTCGTATGGCTACTGGACCTGTAGCACAGATGGCCGGGTCAACATCGCGGGGGTGGTGGTGCTGGTGGGCGCGCTGGGGGCGATGGCGGTCCTGCTCGGGGCACGCGGCATGGAGAGCCGCGCGAGCTACCTGTGGTGGGCAGCGGTGTTGGGATGGCTGCACCTCCTTGCCGTGCTGCTGCACCAAAGCCATGCGCTCCTGGCGCCGGCGGCCGTGCTGGCGCTCTGGCTCTCGCCGGGAAGGCCCCGCTGGCAGGGAATCGGCGTCTACCTCGCCACCACGCTAGGGCTGGGAACACTCGCCTACACCGTGGCATCCGGCCTGGCCAATGGGAGTGGTGCTCCCTCGCGCGTGCTGGCGTGGGCGATGACCTACGCCCACCGTGGCCATTGGTGGAGCCTGGATCTGGGGCGCAACCTGCTGCTGGATGCCCGTGCGCTGCGCCACGTTTTCGTGGCGCAACCGGCGCTTGCCGGCGGCGACGCACCGGCCGGAGGCGACTTGCTTTTTCTGCTGGCGGGCTCGCTGGCCGCAGGGGGGGCGATTGCCGCTATCGCCTGGGGAATGCTCCACCGCCTGGCGCGAGCGTCTGAAAGAGATCCGCGCCTGCGTGGCATCCGTCGGTCCCGGTACTGGTTCACGCCCTGGCGCCCGGCCGATTTTGACGCTCCCATGGGGTCGCTCTGGGACCGCGCGCTCTACCGCACCGGCCGGTGGGCGCATGCCGCCGTACGCGACCTTCAAGGGGTGGCCGGCACCCCGGGCCCGGCACATACAGACGGGCTGACGGGAAGCCCGGGGGGGCTGCGCCGGCTCTACGCGGTGCTGGGCGTTTGGGGCTTTGCCTACGCGGCATTCTTCACCTTCTGGAATCCCGGCTACTTCGCCTTCTGGGTGCCCATTCTCATTCCGGCCTGGCTGCTGGCCGCTCTTTTCCTAGCGAGCACGCCGGGGCGCCGCCTGTGGCGGTGGGCGGGTGCCATGGCTCTGCTGCTCCTTCTCGCCACCAACAACGCCATTGTTGGGATTGGACCGCACGCGCGTCCGGAGAACAACGGCCGCCTTCAGAAGGCGCTCGCGGTGCGCGAGAGCACGCGCCCGGGCGATGTGATCGTTGTGGCGGGCACGGGCGATTATGCCGACGCCGAGGTCTATCTTCCCTATTTCGCGCGCAGGGAGGTCCTGGCGGTGAACACCTACCTGACAGGTGCGCCTTCGCTGAGCGTGGGCCTGGAGCAACTGCGCGTGGAGATGGACCGGACGCTGGAAGCGGGGAGGAGGCTCTTCATTCACGAGGAACTATTGAG
>DUUU01000395.1 GCA_012841485.1 Armatimonadota bacterium | reverse complement strand
GTCTGCTTCGACCTGGAGCTCGGCCGCAACGATCCGCGCGACTGCGTCGAGGACCGTGTTTCCCGCGACCTTCTTGCCACGTGCCGTGCCCGCCACCTGGCCGGGATCGCGCGCGTTGCCGAGCGGATCTGAGCAGCAAGGTCTCGCGGGTGGGGCCACTCCCCCTGCGGCCCGCCTGCCGGCGCGTGACCAGCGCAGAGTAGGAGTATCCGGCGCACTCCATGCGTTTTCTCGGCGAAGTTCCAGCCATCTCCTCTCCGCGATGCCGGGACCAGAGCAGTCGAGGGGTTCCAGATACGCCCTGAGATCCCGACATAAGGAATCCGAAGCCTCGGAGGCAGGGTGCAACCCGTCGCGCGGCGATAAATCACCGCGCTGCTTGCGAGCGAAGCGCTGCCGGGCTGGGTCGGGGATACTCCCAGATGTCTCAAAATGGCGATGGCTGGGAGGGGGAGCCCCGAAAGGGCTTTGCCGGAAAGCAGCGCGGAGCTTCGAGCTCCGCGCGTGAGGGCGGTCCTCTCCTTATGTCGGAATCCCAGGGATGCGCCACGCGGTGGCTCTTCGCCGGGGCTTGCCACGGAGACGGCGTTGCCTGCGCGGCGCATTGCTGTTTTGCACGCCGGGGCATCGGGTAGAAGGCGGATGGCACCCGAACAGGTGCCGGTGTGCAACGCCGGAGGTGCGACCTGCGGCCAGGCGGAAGCCTGTGTGGAAATGGGGGAGTGGGGGAGTGTGCCGGGATCGGCCTCCGGCGAGGCGCGCGAGTGCCTCGTCCGCTGAGCCTCTCATCTCAAACGCCTCCCCTCCGCGGCGCGTCTCCGCGTGCTGTTCACACCGGATGGGAGGCTTCCGGAATGTTCAGGCAACGCATTCTCAGAGCATGCTTCGGCCTGCTGCTCGGCCTGCCCGTGCTCGCCGCGGCCGGGTGTGGCTCGGGTGATGACGCTGATCCCATACTGGGACCGGATTCCGGTCAGGTGCGTGCCGTGGTCACGGTGGATGGCCAGCCGCTTCCTGGCGTGAATGCCGCTCTCACAGGAGATACGACGCGCACGGCGACGACCGGCTCGGATGGAGTGGCCCTCTTCACCGGCCTGCCAAACGGCAACTACACGGTCACCATCTCCGGCTTCGATGCGAGCCGGGTCACCTTTTCTCGGACGAGCGTCCCGGTGACGATCTCGGAAAGCGTCGGTCTGGTCACGGTCGAATTCCAGGGGATCGGCCCGTCCACGGCGGCGATCACGGGCGTGGTGACAGTCAATGGCCAGGCGCCCGCGCAGCTTTCGGGCCAGACGGTGACGATCACACTGGTGCCGCCATCGGGCGATCCGGTGACGGGCGACCTCACGGGCACCACCGGTGAGTACGCCTTCCGCCAGCTTGCGGCGGGGCAATACACGCTGCGCGTGACCGTGGGTAACGACGTGCGTGCGACGACGGTGAGCGTCGCGGAAGGACAGCAACTTCAGGCGAACCTGGAGTTCGCCAGCCTGCCGGCTTTCAATCAGGGCCCGAGCGGCGAGCCGACAGGCCAGGTGCGCGCTCAGGTGACTGCCGCCGGCACGCCCCTTTCCGGGGTCACGGTGACCCTGAATGGCGCGGCCCAGCGGGTGGCGACGACGGACGCGAGCGGCCTGGCTGTTTTTCAAAACCTGCCCGATGGTACCTACACCGTCTCTATCGCCGGGTGGGATGCCAGCCAGTTCCTCTTCACTACGACGAGCACCACGGTGACGCTGGATCCAGGCGTTGGGTTGGTGACGGCGCAGTTCCAGGGCGTGGCAGCGGCTAACGGCACGCTCACCGGCCTCGTAACGATCAATGGTCAGGCGCCAGCGGATATCCCGGACCAGACCGTGACGATCACCCTGGTGCCGCCCGTAGGCAACGCGCTGACCGGTGACCTTACCGGAACAACCGGGGAGTACACCTTCGCGCAACTCCAACCAGGGGTACATACGGTGCGTGTCGCGGTTGGCGGTCAGGTCCGATCCACCACCGTCACCCTGGCACAGGGAGAGCGCCGCGAGCTAAACCTGGAGTTCAACCAGCTCACCCCGTAACTTTGCGCATGGGGGTGCTGGCGGGGGCGAAGCATTCGCATCGGGCGCATTGGCGTGGGCCGTGTGCCCGCGAATGCTTCGCCCCATACACCGGTCCGGTCCGCGCCGGCCGGCGTCCAAAGGGCGCATTCTTTCGGGATGCAGTCTGACGAGGCGGGTGGTGTGCCGGCGGGTATCGGAAGGGAGGCCTTCGGTATGCTCCGATGCGGCAGCAGTGCCGCACCAGCGCGTGAAGCAGGCGCGCTGAAGACCGCCCGCGTGGCGGTGAGGAAGAGGGGCGCGCGATGCGCCAAGAGATGGAGATGGCGCGCGGCCGTGGTGATCGGAATGGCAGCCGTCAGCGTGCCGGGATGTGCCCCAAACGAGGCTCTCCATAGGGAACGGCCGCCTGTCAACCAGATACGCGCCGAGGTGCTTGCGGGCGGCCAGCCGCTTGCCGGGGTGACGGTTGCGTTGGCCGGCACGGAAAGCCGCACAGAGACGACCGGCCCCAACGGAATCGCCGCGTTCGATGGCTTGCCGGCGGGCTCATTCACCGTCACCATCACGGGTTTCGACCAGAGCCGTTGGCGCTTTGTGCGCACGGCGACCCCGGTGGCGCTGGGCGCCCCGATCGGTCAGGTTACGGTGCAATTTCGCGGCGATCCCCTGCCCACGGGCACGATCACGGGGCGGGTGACGGTGGGGGGCCGCCCCCCCTCGCAGCTTCAAGGCGAGAGCCTCGCGCTCACGCTCGTCACTCCCGATGGTCAGGAAGTGACCCGGACGCTCGGGGGAAGCGACGGCACGTTTGCGTTCACCGGGCTTCGGGAAGGCGAGTTCACCCTGCGCCTCGCGTACCGTGACCAGACCAGGACGATCACCGTGACGCTTGCCCGGGGCGAGCGCCGCATGCTGAGCCTCGATCCTCTCTCGCCTGGTGAAGAGCGACCGCCTACGGATGAGCGTGGCATCCCTCGATAGCCAACGCCGTCTCCGGCGGGCGTGACGCGCTCTCGGCGCCACGGGCGACCGCCGGATCGCCGGCAAGTGGAGAGGGTTACCGGTTGGCCGCCTGGATGGCCTCCTCATACCGCTCGATCAGCGAGCGGGGGATGCGGGTGGGCTTCAGCCCGTCCAGGTGGACCAACGCCACGATCTGCCGGGCGGTCGCGGCGAGGCGACCGTTGGCATGGATCTCCGTATCGAAGATCAGGCGCGCTTTCTGCGGGGTCACCCAGACGCGGCCGATGACGTGATCGCCGAAGCGCACGGGGCCGAGGTAGTCGATGGTGATGGAGACGATGACGGGCGCGTAGCCGACGGCCATCTGTTCGGCCAGGGGCCAGTAGCGGTCGCACCAGGCCGTGCGCAGGTCCTCCAGCCAGCGGACGTAGACCACGTTGTTGACGACGCCGAGGAGGTCTGTGTCATAGAAGCGCACCGGCAGCACCATCTCGCAAGCGAGCGGTGATGTACAGGGGGCATTCTGGCTGACAGCTTCACTCATGCGGTTGTTCCCCTTCATCGGTGTGGGCGACTGCCACCGGGCGCCTGGTGGCGCGCGCGAGGAGCGTGCCGAGTTGCGCTGCGAGGAGATGCGGCCGGTACGGCTTTTGGAGGAATCCCGAAAGCTCCTTGCCGGCAAACCGGCGAAGCGCCTCCTCCTCCGGGTAGCCGCTCGTGAGGACAATGGGCACATCCCAGCGGATGGCACGCAGGGCAGGAAGCACTTCCTCGCCGCTCATGCGCGGCATCGCCAGGTCGAGCAGCACCGCGTCGATCTCCTCCTGATGCGCGCGGAAGAGGTGGATCCCCTCAAGGCCGTCTGAAGCGGCGAGGACGCGATATCCATAGCTGCGTAGCGCCATCATCGCCGTGTCGCGGACGCCGGCCTCATCATCAATCACGAGGATGGTCCCGCTCGTCTGCCTCTCGCCGTGGAGGGGGATGCCGGCCTCCCGAGCGGGCGGAGACACACCGACACCCGGGAGGAGGATGGTGACCGTTGTGCCGCGCCCCGGCGCGCTCTTGATGCCGATAGCACCGCGGTGAGCATGCATGATCCCAAGGGCAGCCGCCAAGCCTAGCCCGCGCCCGGTGAACTTGGTGGTGAAGAAGGGCTCGAAGACGCGGGCTTGCGTGGCTTCATCCATTCCACAGCCGTCATCGATGATGGTTAGCGCCAGGTAATCGCCCTCTGGCAGCTCACCCGATTGGTGAAGCGGAGCCAGGAGCTGGCGCGTTGCATGAACCTGGGCGAGCTGGAGGGTGATGGTGCCTTCGCGCTCGCCAATCGCCTCGGCGGCATTGGAGACGAGGCTGACGACCAACTGGCGGATCTGTGCCACGTCGGCGTGGATCGAAGGGAGATCGGTCGAGATCTCCAAGGCGAGCACCACCTTCTTGGACGCGAGAGAGCGTAGCAGATCGGCCATCCCCGACACCAGACGCGCCGGATCGAGCAGTTCGAGGGTGAAACGCCCTTTTCCGGAGTAGGCGAGCATCTGGCCGGCCAGGGATGCGGCGCGCTCGGTGCTCTGGAGGATGCCCTGCAGCAGTTTTTGGGTGGAGTGGTCTTCCGGGAGGGCCATCCGGATCAGGTCGGTGTTACTGAGGATCACCTGGAGCAGGTTGTTGAAATCGTGGGCGATGCCGCCGGCCATCACCCCAAGGCTCTCCAGTTTCTGTGCCTGAAGCATGCGTGCCTCTATCGCGCGCCTTACCTCCTCCCCCTGTTGCTGCTCGGTGACGTCGCGCAGAATGACGGCTTGCCCCAAAGGGTGCCCTCGCTCGGAGCGCAGCGCGGAGATCCGCACCTCCCAATGCGCGGCTCGATCCGGCGTGCCCGCCGACACCGTGACGCAGCTGGGGGGTGCCTCGGTGAGGATGGGCGCGAGCACCTGCGGAAACGCTTCGAGCACCTGGTTCGCGGGCTCGCCCACTGCGCCTGCGGGCAACACCGAGAGCATGCGGGCTGCTGCCGGGTTGATGGCGGCGACCCGGCGCTCGTCGTCGAGGACGAGGAAGCCGTCCTCCATCGCCTGGATGACCTGGTGGCACGCCACCGGCACGATCTCAAGCAGCCGGAAGCGGAGGATGGCGACGGCGATGAGGATCTGGCTGAACGCCGTGATGGGCGGCATGAGATCGATGGGCGGCAACAGCGGAACGCGCAGTACGTAAGCGAGTGACCAGGTCATCGGAAGCACCGTGCCGGTGATGAGGAGGAGTGCCTGCCGGCGGAAGACCGAGGCAGTGCGCCGGCCAGCCCAGATCAGCAGGGAGAGGCCGCAGAGCATGACGAGGTAGGAGTAGACGACGGCGACAGAAAACCACGGCCCGTGAGTCTTCCCGAGAAAGCTGAGCCCCTCCACTGGCTCGATGAAGAGATCACGCCGCATGAGCAGGTGGTATTCGTTGGTCCACGCCAAGACCATGGTGATGAGGGGGAGCGCGCTGATGAGCAAGATGCGGCCGGGCGTGAGCCATCGCTGGAAGCCAAGGTAGTGGAAGACCATGGCCAGGTAGGCGATGGGGATCAACTGGTATCCCAGGTACTGGACGTTGACCCAGAACTCTTTGTCCTCGATGCTGGGGGCGAGGGCTTCCAGGGCACTCGCCGCCGCAAGGAGCGCCACGAGAGAGACGAGAACGAGGAGTGGCAGCGCGCATCGCTGCGTCCGCCGCTTCCAGGCCATCCCCATCATGCCGACCGCGGTCACGACAGAGAGGCCCAGAAGGACCAGGTAGACGATGCCAAGGGGCGTTGGACCAACGCTGTGGATCCCATCTGAGGGGTGGGGATAGGAGTGGGCCGCGCGCGTGACGAAGGAGCCCGCGAGCAGAAAAAGTGATAGGGAGAATCGGCGCCGCGTGTTGAGGAGCAAGCCGATAAGGCGACAACGATCCAGGACGTTGGCCCGAGAACACTTCGTCATTGCCGCCCTCTGTCCAAGGCGGGAGAATGGGTCACTGCCTCGGGCATCTCTCAAAGAAGGAGTGGTGGGCGGTACAGGACTCGAACCTGTGACCTCTTGCGTGTCATGCAAGCGCTCTAACCAACTGGGCTAACCGCCCGCCAACCATGGTCATTATAGCGTTCCAGATCACTTTTGTCAACCCCAGATCGAAGGCATGTTTCATGACGACCCCACCCCCCCCAAAAAAAAGAGTGTGGGATTTGTCCCTGGCCCTCGCCAAATGGGTGCGACCGCGAGACCCGATTTCGTCGTGATACTACCGCGAAGGGGGCGGGGCGACTGATGCCGAACTGTGTAAGGATTGCCCCAGGCGCGCGCCGGGCAGGCGGGCGTGGAGAGGCATTTCTCGGGGGGATGGACAATCGCCGCTGCGCGGGGTACGCGGGGTACAATGGAGGGAGGAGGACGGCAATGCATAGCAAGTGGACCCGAGTCGCGAAGCGTGGCACGCTTCACTGCAACGAGACGTGGGAGGGCGACCGACGCCGGACGACTGTCCAGCTTGCTGCTCCCGGAGAAGAACCTGTCACTCCCGATCTGGTCCTTTGGGCCGATTCCGACCACGGCGTCGTCGTCGGCCAGCAGGTCGTGCTCCCGGATGCGCCGGCCCACGTCATGGCCGATACGCTGCGCCGCGCCATCGACCATCCGGCGCCCGGCGGAGGTCCCCCCAGACAGCCGCGCTGCATCCGCGTGAATCGCCAGGAGATCGCGGAAGCGGTCCGCCCGGTCACCGAGCCCCTGGGAATTCGGGTGGAGGTCACGGATACGCTGCCCCTTGCTGATGACGTGTTTCGCTCTTTCGAGGTGCAGTTCGGATCCCCGGCGGATCAGGGCTATCTGGATGCATCGGAGGTCCCGGAGGCCGCCCTGGCCGATCTCTTCGAGGCGGCTGCCGCGTTCTACAAGGCGAGGCCGTGGAAGGGGCTGACGGATGGCGATCCGGTGCTCCTCGAATGCGCTGACTGGACGCCGCCCTATCGCTATGCGGTCGTGCTCGGCGCCGGTGGCAGTGTGAAGGGTGTGGCGATCTACGAGTCGCTGAAGCACCTGGAGCGCCTGGCGCTGCTTCCACCGGATGACCCGCGTTCGGAGGAGGCGGTCGCTGGCATTCCGGTGTTGGCGCTCCTCTTCACGGCGCTCAAGGAGCTGGGGCAGCGCCGGGCGGAGGAGGTCACCCGGCACGGCTGGAAGATCGCCTCGCGCAACGCCTACCCCCTGATCGTCGGAACCGGGCGCGGCCGGGAATCGCAGTGGCCCACGCCCGGGGAAGTGCGCACGCTCACCGCGGCGCTGCGCATGCTTCCTTCCTATGCGAAGGTACTCTCGCGGCAGCGCTGGCTTGCCGAGGGCCAGCAGATGCTCACACAGAGCTACACAGTGAAGGTGGGCGACGAGGAACGCCATGTGACAGCCACCTTTCCGCCGCCCCACCGGTCTCTCCGGTGACCGCTGAGCGCAACTCCCCCTCGGGTTTACGTTCTAGAAAAGAGGGGGTATAATGCTCCTTGGGTGTACTCCGTGCGCTTGTGCCTCTGCCTGGCAGCGGCCGCGCATCGGTTTGGACAGCCAAGCGCGCGTCGCTCCCATCACCAGTACCATGGGCGCCTGCCTATATCGCCACTGCCGAGAAGACCCATGGGAGAGCGACGGCGGGGAGGAGTTACCGCATGCCCGAGTTTACAAACCCTTTCATTGGAACGGTTCCCCGAGAGATGACGCACGAGGAGTTGGTGCGTGCCATCATGCTCAACATCGCGGCGGAGTTTGAGGCGGTCCATCTCTACATGGCCCACCGAGACGCCACGACCAACGAAGAGGCGCGCAAGGTCCTGTATGACATTGCCCTCGAGGAGTTGGTTCATGTGGGCGAATTCACCAGTCTCCTCTACCGACTGGACCCGGTCTCGGCGGAGAAAGTCGAGGAAGGGATCGAGGAAGTTCGCGAGCTCCTCGGTAGCAAGGCGCCCGGCGAAGCATCCGCCGGCGCAGAGGCCGCGGAGGGCACGGACGGCAACGGACCGGGCAAACGCCTCACTGTTGGCAGCTTGCTGGGGAAAGAGGGCTGAGGCCGATCGCGCTCCGTTTTGATGCACGGGCGGCGAGGGTATACCTGTGGCGTGGATCTCGCGGCCAGGTCTGGCTCTGGATGACCGGCCGCTGAGGGCAGCAACGGCATGAGGGGGCGCCGGTTGCGCCGGCAATCCGCTTTGCTCGGCGTGTGGGTGGTTGGGGGAGTGGGTGGCAAGTGAGGATGTCCGATGGTTGCTGCGCTGCGCCGCGGGACGTCGTGACGGCCACCTCTGGTGGTGGGCCTTCGCCGCGCTCGTGCTCTTACTGGTCCTATGGAACAGTCGGGAGGCTCCGGGGGGCGAGGGGGAGCTTCGACCTTCAGAGACGGCCCGCGGCGTAGCCGCGTGGGGGGCCTTTACCGGCGTCGCGACAACCGTGGGCGAAGTCACTACGGCGCCACACTCCTTCCTTGGCGTGATTGTCACCGTGAGCGGCGAGGTGAGCCGCGTCATCGACTCCCGCGCGTTCACCCTCGGCGGCAAGATGTTCGGGTGCCCCGAATTGCTCGTCATCGCCGCCGGCCCACTTCCAGGTATTCCTGAGAGGCCGCCCCATGCGCCTCTGTTGGCGGGCGATCTGGTGCTGGTCACCGGCCCGGTCCAACGCTTCAACCGGATCGGTTTCGAGCGCGAGGCTGGGATCGTCCTGGGGAAGGCCCGGTTCGCTGGGTGGAGCGGCCGGCCGGCGATCCTCGCTCTCGATGTGCAGGTCACGCCGCGCCTTCTGCCAGTGCCGGACACGCTGCCCGCCGCGCCGGCGCCTGGCACGGCGCTCCCCTCGGGGAGCGCGCCGCCACCGCCCGCGAGCCCGGTGCCGCTGCCTCCGGCGATGGGCTACACTCCGGAGCCGCCTGGCAACGCGCCCGCTGCTCCTTCTACGCCGCCTCCCCCTGAAACGGGTGCCCCGCCGGGTTTGACCGCCCCATCAAATGGGTAACTTTGCTCCGCATCGTGCCGCATGGCGCTCGGATGCGGAGGAGGGCCCTTCACTCCATCCCGGAATGAGATCCCCCGCCTTCTCCCCGGATCCGGGGCGTGGGAGGAAGGCATGGGTTCAAGGCAGTTCGCGCGTCTCCCCAGGCACATCGGCTTCATACCGGATGGCAATCGGCGTTGGGCCGAGCAGCGCGGCCTGGCCCGGGGCGAGGGATATGCCGCCGGGATTGAGCCGGGGCTGCTCCTTCTTGAGGAATGCGCGCGCCTCAGCATCGCGGAGCTCTCGATCTACGGGTTTACCCAGGAGAACACGCGCCGCCCGAGGGAGCAGACCCAGGCCTTTCGTGCCGCGTGCGTCGAGTTTGCGCGGCGCGCCGCGGAGCGAGGCGTTGCCCTGCGCATCTTGGGAGATGCCACGTCTCCCGTCTTTCCCCCAGAGCTGATTCCCTATGCCGAGCGGCGAGTGGGACCAGGACCGCTGCGGGTCAACCTCCTTGCGAACTAAGGCTGGGCCTGGGATCTGGAGTGCTCCTTGCGCCATGGCGGCAGCACGGGCCGAAGAGACGTGATGCAGTGCCTGGCATCGGCGGATGCCTCGCGCATCGGTCTGATCGTGCGCTGGGGAGGCCGCCGCTGCTTGAGCGGCTTCCTCCCCGTGCAGTCTGTCTACGCCGACTTTTACGTGGTCGATGCCCTATGGCCCGATTTCAACTCGAGCAGTTCCACGAAGCGCTGCGCTGGTACGCTCGCCAGGATGTCACCCTCGGCGGGTGAGACGCGCGAGCCTCACCCGCCAGGGCCGATCACTTCGACGCGTGTGCCGATGGGCGTTATCTGATAGAGTAGGCTTGCATCATGCCGCGTCAAGCGGTTGCATCCGGCAGATGCGGGCCGGCCCAGGTTCGCATACAGATTGCGGTTGGTCGCATGGATGAAGTGCCCGCCGTGATAGCGGATCGCGTACGGCATGGGCACATCGAAGAGCTGCGACCAATGCATCTTGCTCTTCTGCAGCACGCGGAAGACGCCGGCATGGTCGTGAGGTGCCGTCGGATGGCGGTTCCGCGGTTGCCATGAGTACCTTGCGGAGGAACTGGAGAGGAAGGCGTGGGTGATCCGCCCGCCGCGTTGTACATACAGCCGTTGCCGGCGCGGCAGGTGCAAATCGAGGTAGATGCCGTTCTTCATCCGGTGTGCCATCACCGCCGGACGGAAATGGTAGCTGCGCATGTCAGTGGCGACGAGCTGCCCGCGCGCGTTGTAACCCTTCACCTTGATGGTGAGCTGCGTGGCATCAATCCACGGCATGCGCCACGACGCCGTGCCGCGAGACGCGGGCGCGCCTTCAGCGATCACCGTGGCGAACGTCCCGCGCGAGCGCGTGCCCAGAGGGGTGCGCTCGCCGGTGGCTACCACGCTGATGCTCTTTAGCCCCGTCGCCCTCCAGGTGATCCTGTAGTGCTGACCTTCCAGGAGCCCGGATCGATCCGGTCCTGTGATTGACAGTGATTGCGCATGGCCGAGCGCCGGCCACGCCAGGAGTACCGCGATAACCAGCGCCTTTCGTATCATGATGTTCCCTCGGACTGGTATACCTCGCCCTGGGGACCGCGAAACGGAGGGGGAGGGGAGGAGTTCCCGCGTCATGCCCGAACAAAAGAGTAACCCCGAGGGGGGAGTTGAGATGCCCCCGTGGCAACGCCTGATGAGTCGCGGCGACGAAACCTGGCAACTGACGCGCGGCACCCTCGACGCCGCGGATTGCCGGTGCAATCAGGGCGCCGGACTCGTCTGGAGACCGCCATCGGCAACGGTTTTCGCGAGCCATCCCTCGGGTCTGGCGTTGGGTCTGTGAACCCGGCGTGGAACAGGGATGCTCGCCTCCGGCGATTTGGCCGTGTTCGTCGAAGCAAAGGAGGGGAACCATGCCGCAAGACCTGCGCAGGCAAGCCCTTGCCTCGGTGCTCCCGCAGGATTACCGTCTCGACCGCCTTGGCGTCACCATCCGGGCTGCCCAGCCCTCGGATCTACCGACCATCTCCTGCCTGCGCCCTGATGAGCCAGACCGTGCCCGCCGCCGCCTGGACTCTCAGCAGTCGGGGCACGTCCTCTATCTCCTCGCGCTCATCAACAACCTGCCGGTAGGAACAGCGCTCCTGCACTGGCAGAGCATCACGCGCGTGCCGCTGGGCGCCAGTATATCCGATCTCTACGTGATCCCGCAGCTTCGCGGCCTGGGCATCGGCACGCAGTTGCTCAAAGCAAGTGAGGCGCTCGCTCGTGCCGCGGGCATCCATCAGATCTCGCTCGCCGTCAACCCCACCGAGAACCGCCGGGTTCGCCACTACTACGAGCGCCTTGGCTACCGCGATCCCGGAGGGCAGACCTACCTCAACGCCACGCACACCCAGGTTGATGAGTATGGCAACGAGCATGTCTTCGAAGACTGGGTCGTGGATATGGTAAAACGTCTCTAGGGCGGCGCCGGCAGGAGGGGCCTCACTGTCGTGGCTGCGAGGCCACCGGGAGAACGAGCGAACGGAGGGCAAGCGGATGGAAGCGTCGGTGGTGTGGGACGAAGGTCTCTCTTTCACGGGGGCGGCCGAGAGTGGGTTTGAGGTGGCTCTAGGGGCATCGCGCGAGGCGGGGGGCGATGAGGATGGCTTTCGCCCGCTGGAGCTGATGCTCATCTCACTGGCCGGATGCACGGCGATGGATGTGATCCTGATCCTGAAGAAGCAACGGCAAGAGGTGACGGGGCTGGAGGTGAAGGTTCAGGCGGAACGCGCCGCCGAACACCCGAAGATCTTCACTGCGGTGGAGCTGGAGTACATCGTGCGCGGACGCGACATCAAGGAGGCTGGCCTGGAGAGGGCCATCGAGCTCTCGGAGACCCGGTACTGCTCGGCGCAGGCGATGCTGGCGAAAGTCGTGCCGATCCGGCACAAGTATCGAATTATTGCCGAGTGAGGCGCTTCGGCGAGGGCGCTCGCATCTGGCGCCATCGGCCCGTGCGGGGCGCCCTCGCGGTCGAATCCTTCGTGGCGCTGCTACTGTTGCGAAATGGCATCGACCGGGCACTCCGCGGTGCAGGTGGCGCAGTCGGTGCACGTCTTCGGGTCGATAGCGTAGCTATCGGTGCCCTCGGAGATCGCCTCTTCTGGGCAGACTTCCGCGCACGCTCCGCAGGAGGTGCATCGATCCGCATCGATCACGTGTGGCATCGGGGAACTCCTCTCGGCTGGTGATCCCGGGAGACAGGGCCGGAAAGCGAGGAGGACTCCGGCTAGATGCCTCTGCCTCCTTGTTGGCCGCCCCGGCCAACACTCCCAGTCCCTTCTCCCGGACTGCTATTCGCGGTCGGTCGCTTGTCTACCTGCCAACCGCGCTGTGACTCCTGGCCGCTGGCAAGCAGCCACTTCATCCAGGCGTAGATGCTATCTGCCATTTGGCGGTAGCCCGCCGGGGCCGGGTGAACGCCGTTGTTCAGGCGTACGATCTTCACGGTCGAGCGCGCGTTCGCGGGCACCTCGGCGGTGGGGTAGTTGCGCGCCGCATCCAAGTTCACGTACGCAGGGATGAGGAAGAGTCGCTCCTTCTCCCGGCCCCCATACTTCTCCATCATGCGCTCGACCATGCGGTGCTGGTTGCGCCGGTACTGCCAGCGCGTCTGTCCGCACTTGTAGTTGGCCCCAAAGGCGTCTTGCGAAGCCGCGGGGGGCACCAGCAGGACCAGGCCGATGCGGATCTCGGCTCCGGCCGCGCGAACCCCCGCGATCATCGTATCTGCGTAGCCGAGCACCGTTTCAATCCTCGTCTCGATCTCCTCTTCGGTGGCGTTGAAGATATCGTTGCATCCGAGAGCGATCGTGACGAAATCGGGGTTCTTTCCGTCGCAGTGCTCGCGGACGTAGCGGGAGAAGTCGTAGCGCGGCTTGCCATCGGCGAGAAACATGAAGGGGCTGCCCTGCTTCAGACGGTCGCCGGCATCGGAGGGGGGCGCATAGTGCGTCACGAAGCGCTGGTAGGTCCATCCTCCGTAGCCCTCATGGCGGCACTCGGGATTGTCGGGATACGGCTGCCGCGTGCCAAGGAGCGTCAGGCGCGGGTTGCCGGCCTCCTTGCAGAGGTTGGCCAGCTCCGCGGGATAGACGGATGCGTTCGTCAGGCTATCGCCAATGCAGAGGAGGCGCACCTCGCGGCCGGCGCCGGCGTCTGCGGCAACCACGCGCACGGTGGTCTTCCCCGAGGCGATGCGCTCTCCCTCGGCGCTGTAAACATCCAGGGTCAGCGGATGCACGCCGATATCCTCTGCCTGGGGCACGAAGGTCCAGCGCTCCTCTTGCTGCATCCCCTTGTTGCAGGCGACATCGAAGAGAAGGTTGCGCCAGTTCGGGACGAGAACGGCGTTATCGAAATAGAGGTTGGCCTCTCGGCCCACGACGGCATGGATCTCCTCGGGTAGGATCAGCCGACAGCGGTTGGTGTTCGCCTCGGGCTTCGCGGGTGCGCTGGCCGTGAACCCGGGTTGCGAGGCGAGCCACATACCTGCGCCAAAGGCGGCCAGTGTGGCGAGCAGTCCGCTGGTCGTACGGTGGTGCATCTTCAACTTCATAGGTAAGAGCCTCCTCGCGCCTATCTTCGCACTTGGCGACAGGATTCCTGGCGCTGCCGGGCAAACGATTCACCCACGCTTGCCACCAGACGCGCGGGAAGAGCCCTGTGAGGGCCTCTCCCACTCTCGCCCGTGTCGTTGCCAAGGAGCCGTATGCAGTGCGCACTAGACTCAATGGGGCAGGAAGTGCTCGCCTGGGATGCCGTCCGAGACGCCCGCTACACCTGCCCTGGGTGCGCGCAGGAGGTGGTGCTCAAGGCCGGTCCCGTGGTGGTCGAGCACTTTGCCCATCGGCCGGGCGCGGACTGCCCACTCTCGTCGGGCGAGAGCGAGCGGCACCGGCAGATGAAGAAGCAGATGGGCCTGCTGTTGCGCGGGATGGGGTGCGATCTCCGCTGCGAGATCGCCGTCTCCGCCGAACACCGGGTCGATCTCCTGGCGAACGGGCGCTTCGCCGTGGAGTGCCAGGAAAGCCCCATCGGAATCGCGGAGGTGCGCCGGCGCTCCCTGGACTACACGCGCCTCCGCCTTCCCGTGCTGTGGGTCTGGGATCTCTCCCGTCTCTGCCTGGGCAGCCGTTCGGATCGCTTTCGCGACCTGGACGAGGCGCGCGGGTACCGCGTGCCCGCCGAGATCCGCGATTGGCATCGCGAGAGCTACGGGCGGGTCTACGTGTTGGACGCTGAGGGCGAGCTGCGGGCGTGCCACCTGACTCCCGCCGCGCCGCGCCTCACGGATGGCGGACCTCGGGGAGCCTGGCGTGACTACACTCCGAAGGCGCTGCGCCGGCTTAATCTTCACGCCTGCGGCGCGCGCATCCAGGGCTTTGCCGGTGCCGGGGGCTGCCTGCTTATCGCTTCGTTGGGAGAGCCCGTATGGTGGAAAGCGCCGGAGGGACGACGCCCGCGCGCTGGCTACGTCGCGATCCTGCGGATGGGCCCCTTCCACCGCATCGAATGCATGCCGGAACCACCCGCGCGCACGCCGCCCGGAACCGAGCTTCTCCGGCTTATCCCCACGGAGGATATGATTGGTGCGCGTGACCGCCTGCGCCGGCGCTTCGCCCACCGTTTCGTGGGTGGGATCGAGGCCTACAACCTCACGCCCGAGGATGCCACGGAACTCCTGGGGGAGGGGTGACAGGGGAATGCGAGACGCAAGGCGCCGCGCGCGATGCGGAGCACGCCCCGTGTCGGGCATCTTGCGGGACTCTTCCCGCGGCACGCGCTCCCGCCCGCGTCTCGCACCCCTCACATTACATCTGCATGATCTTGCGGATCGCCTCGGCCTGAGACTCCAGCGAAGCAATCGAGGGGGCCACCTCAGAGAGCAGGGCGCCGTCGTAGCCGATCTTGCGCAGCTCGGCCATCACCGCGGGGAAATCGACGTCGCCTTCGAGGAGCGGCGTCCACTGGAAGCCCTGGCGCTTGAAGTCCTTGAAGTGGACCTTCATCAGGTGCTTGCCACAGATGCGCACCCAGTGCTCGGGGTAGCCGAAGATCGTCATGTTGCCCGTATCGAAGAAGAGACCAACGCGGGGGCTGGCAACCTCGTCGCAGAAACGGGCGAACTCCATCGGGCTGAGGAGGAATTTGTTCCAGATGTACTCGATGGCGACGTTGACGCCGATCTCCTCCGCGAAAGGCGCCAGCTTCTGCAGTGCCTGCAGGGCGTTGGCATAGGCCTCATTGTAGTAGAGCTTCGGCGTGAGCGCGCCCAGCGTGAGGAGCATCGTATCGATCCCCATCGCCTTGGCGATGCCGAGCGAGCGCTTGATCGTCTCCAGGCTCTGCTCACGGATCGCCGCGTCGTTGGTCATCACATCCTTGGGGGCTTTGCGGAACGACGGGCAGATGCTTGCCAGCTCCAGGCCCTCATCGGCCGCCTGGCGCGCCATCTGCGCCAGCTTCGACTCCGGAGTCTCCAGGGTGATATCCCACTCGTCGCGGATCACCAGTTCGATGGCCTCATAGCCAGCGGCTTTCGCCCGCTTCAGCGTCTCCGTATAGCTCCAATCGGCGGGAGTGATGATACAGCTCAGACCGACTTTCATCTTCTGTTCTCCTCCTTCACGGTGGCAGAGCGCCCACCCGTGGAGAGCAGCGCCGGCGCGCAACCGGGTGCGCCGGACGCGGGCGTGGTTGCCTCCTGAACGCGCCTGCGCCTTGAGGACGGGCGCCTATCGGACGCATCCTGACTAGGGGGTAGTTCGCCATGAGGCTACCCCTCCCCCTTCTGGAGCATTCCTGGCTGGCTATCTCGTGCAAACGGAACGCGTGTTTGCGTTGACAGGCGATGTGGAACGGACTATAATGACGCGAGGAGTCTATACGCCCGGCTATGGCGCGCAAACGCAAACGTCCACTGATTCTGATACGAGACCTGGTCCCCGGCACCAAGGTGGACTCCCACTTTCTTCTCCGCGGCTTCTCGCCTGGCAGCGGCAACGGCCCCAAGCTGCGCGCGCGCGTTTGGGACCGCACCGGGGAGGCGGCGCTGATCGCTTGGGACTGGGAAGAGGGCCGTGTGCTGGCCGACGGTCCCTATCGCGTGGTAGGGAGCGTTGGGATCTACGCGGGGAGCATGCAGCTCTGTGCCGAGCGTGTGGAGCCCTGTCCCCCAGACGCCGACCTCCAGGATCTGCTCCCATCGGCATCGCGTCCGGTGGCAGAGATGTGGGAGGAGTTGGAGCGCCGATGCGCCGAGTGTGGCAACGTCCATCTGCGCGCGCTCCTGAGCCTTTGCCTGGCCGACGCCGCGCTGTGCGACCGCTGGAGACGGGCACCCGCCGCTGTGCGTCACCACCATGCCTATGCGGGCGGCCTCTTGGAGCACACGCTCGGCGTGGCCGAGATTGCCCTCACACTCGCATCGCGCTTCCCGCACGTCGATCGCGACTTGCTTCTGACCGGCGCCCTCCTGCATGATATCGGCAAGGTGGAAGCCTACCGGACCAACGCTCCGCCGGAGATGACGGACCGGGGGCGACTCTTGGGCCATGTGTATCCGGGCGCGCGCATCGTTGATCGCTTCATCGACCGCCTCGAGGAGTTTCCCGCCGAGTTGCGCGACCGCGTCCTTCATCTGATCGGGAGCCATCATGGCGACCGGGCGCACGGCGTGTTCGAGGTGCCAAAGATGCCCGAGGCGATAGTCCTCCACTTCGCGGACAACGTCGATGCCAAGATGAACGCCGTCCTGAGGGCCTGCGAGCAGGCAGAGGGGCAGGCATGGACCGCGCCGGTCCGGTCGCTGGATGACGAGCGTCTCTTCATCGGAAGTGCCCCCGCGGAGTTTGCCGCCGGTGAGGGCATCCTCGATCAGCTGGACGATCCTTTTGGCGGTGGCCTTTTCGCGCGGGATGATTACGAGGAGTGAACGGTTGATTCCTGATTCTTTAGTTCAGGTCCTGCGCGCGGCGCGGCGCATCGCCGTGCTGACGGGTGCCGGGATCTCGGCCGAGAGCGGTATTCCCACCTTTCGCAACGCCCCAGATGGCCTCTGGTCCCGCTACGATCCGATGGAGTTGGTCTCCGTCGATGGGTTTCGGCGAAACCCCAAGCTGGTGTGGGAATGGCATACCTGGCTGCGCGACCTCGTGAAGGCCGCCGAGCCGAACGCAGCACACCGTGCGCTGGCGAAGCTAGAGCAGCGAGTGCCGCATTGCACCGTGATCACCCAGAATATCGACGATCTCCACCAGCGCGCGGGCAGCCGGGAGGTGATCCGCCTGCATGGGGATCTCTTCGAAACGCGGTGCTCGCGGGAGGGCCGGCCCCTTTCGGAGGCGGAGCTAGATCACACCTCCGTGCTGCCGCGTTGCCCCTGCGGGGCGTATGCGCGCCCTGGCGAGGTGTGGTTTGGCGAGATGCTCCCCCCAGGGGCACTCGAGGCCGCGGCAGAGGCGATGCGCGCGTGTGATCTCTGCCTGGTGGTGGGCACATCGGCCGTGGTCCAGCCGGCCGCGAGCCTGGTGGACCTGGCCCCGGCCAAGGCGATTCGCGTTGTAATCAACCCCGAGCGCACCGAGCATGCGATAGGCGCCGGCTACCTCCTGCAGGCCACGGCGGGAACGGCGTTGCCCCTGCTCGTGGACGCGGCATTCCCCGATCCCGCCTGAGAAGGAAGCCCCAGCCCGCCGTGCCCAATGGAAGTCCGTGGCTACGCCCCCTCGAAAAGCGTATCCGCGAGGCCGGTGTTCACACGGAAGTTGCTGTAGGTGGTCACTCCGCCTAGCTCGCCGGCGCCGTTGTGGACGGTGATTCGTGTCGGCAGCCAGATCCCGGGCGCCACCTGCTTTGGGTTGAGGTAGGTGAAGCGCGCCTTCAGCGAGCCATCCGGACGGTAGAGCTCGCGGCGCACGAGCACCTTCTTGGCCGGATCCACGTAGAGGAGCGTCTTCTTGGTTCGCTGATCCTTCTGGCGGTAGCGCAGTTCGTAGACCTGGCAAGAGGTATTGTGGAGGGTTTGCTTGCGCAGGTACTTCGTCGTGTAATCGCGCAGGGCACTGGGGGCGATGAAGCCAAGCTCAAGCGTCGTCAGGCGCGATTGCGGGCGCGTGCTGATGTCGCGCGTCGAGCGGATCCCGAGCACGGAGGTGTGGATCTGATTGCCATTCACCACCTGCGTGAAAGTGATGCCCACCGCCTTGGCTTCGAATCGCAGCTTTCCCGGCTCCTTGAAGCTGCTCTCCATGGTCTTGGCACGGTACGCGTCTGCGTAGTCCTTGCCAATCTTCTTGAGCGCGGCGAGATTCGCCTCGTTCAACACCGCCGACGCCTGCAGATCCCGGATCCGTGTGTTGATGGATGAAGTGATCGATGGCGCTGCGGCGACCGGGGCAGAAAGGGCACCGCACAGGATCAGCATTGCGCAGAGAGCGTATCGGGTCAGTCTCATCGTCACACATTCCTAGCCAGGGGCACGGGGTGCGCCACGGCGATACCGGACAGGGGAACCACGAGCACCGCGTGTCCCTGCCTGCTTCCAAGACACCTTTCCGTCTCGCCCCGCTCCACGCTGCCCGCGCATCCCCTCAGGGCGAGACGATGGTCACAGGAGGGGCATCGGCCGGAATGATTCCATGTCGCTTCGCCAGCGCCTGGAAGCAGCGAAGGCCCTCCCACTCCTTCTCCTCCAGCTCATACCTCATAATACGATACAGGTAGTTTCGGCAGACGGCCAGCGGCAGCCCCAGCTGCTCCGCGGTGCTCGTGGCGATGGTGTCCAGATGGGTTCGACCCACCTCCCATGCCTGCGCCAGGAGAGCAATCAGCGGCCCCATCTTCACCTCGGGGCGCACGGCCCAAACCGCGTAGACGAAAGGCAGACCGGTGAGGCGGAACCACACCTCTCCCAGATCGAGCACTTGCAGCTCGTCGCGCGGCCATGCCTCCAGGTAGTAGGCGCGCATCGCGGGATCGCCGATCAACAGGGCGGCATCGGCCTCCTTCAACATCATCGCCAGGTCCGGAGGCGCGGTGACGTACTCGGGCTCCACGCCGAAGCATTCCGGGAGCAGGATCCGGATGAGCGCCGCCGACGTGCGCGATCCGGCATCGAGTGCTACCCGGCGCAGGCGTCGGGGCTCCTCCCTGCAGAAAAGCCGGACACTGTCGATGACACCCCGCGCAGAGACCCCGAACCCGGGAAGGGCATAGAGTGTTCCGTCCTCCAAGGAAGTGATGGAGGAAACCAATGCCGCGTCCAGCTCCCCGTCGCGCAGGCGCTGCCTCAGCACAGCCGGGACTGCCTTGCTTAAGGTGACGTTGGGGCGGGGGTTTTGTTCAAGATCGTAGATGAGGGGCTTTCCATTGAGATAGGGCACAGCGCCCAGACGGTAGCAGACCGCTTCCTCGTGCGTTTGTATCACGATTCCCAGGCACCTCCTTCTGCCATTATAGCGAGCGCCCCCCTGAGAGTCAAACGGCAATAAGCCTGGCGCATCCCTGGGGAGCGCCATCGCAGAACGCTTCCCGGGCAAGCGGGGCGAGGAGAGACGCGCGCCGGGCAGCACGGCCTAAAGCGGGCAAACAGGCTATTGCCTGGGACGGCTCCATGTGATATAATCAATAGGACACTATGGCGTCTGGCAGTGTTGCCGGACGGTGGCTACTCACGAGCCTACCCTGCTCCGCGGCATCGTCGCGGAGCCGCCTAGTCCGAAGGGAGGTGACAACGCGTGAGAGATTACGAGCTGACGTACATCATTGATCCTGCGCTGGAAGAGGATCAAGTCAATGCCCTCGTCGAGCGTTTCTCCACACTGGTGACCAGTAATGGCGGCGAAGTCGCCAATGTTGATCGGTGGGAGAAGAGAAAGCTCGCCTACGACATCAACGGCAGGCGTGAAGGTCTCTACGTCGTCATGACGTTTCGGGGCACGCCGGAGCTACGATCCGAACTCGACCGCCAACTGCGCATCACCGAGGGTGTGATCCGGCATCTGATCGTGCGACCCGAAGAGTGAGTGCGTTGATTCGGTTGAGGAGGAGGAAACGCAAGTGGCGCTGAATCGGGTTGTCTTGATCGGCAGATTGACTCGGGATCCAGAACTCAAGTACACGCCCAGCGGGCTACCGGTCGCGAACTTCACCCTCGCGGTGGATCGCAACCAGGCGCCGAATGCTCAGGGCGAGAAGGAGACGGATTTCATCCCGTGCGTTGCCTGGCGCCAGCAGGCGGAGTTTGCCGCGAACTACCTGGGCAAGGGACGCCTCGTTGCCGTTGAGGGCCGCATCCAGGTCCGCAAATGGCAGACCCAGGATGGCCAGACACGATGGTCTACCGAGGTGATTTGTGACCGCGTGCAGGGCCTCGACCGGCCTCGCCAGGATGGCGAAGGCGCTCCGGGAGGGGGCGGCATGCCGGGTGGCGGCTTCGGCGGGCCGGATGCCATGGATGTGGATGACCCCTTCAGCGAGCCGTGAGTCGATGAGGAGGTTGGTCGATGCAGAGGAAGAGCGCGAAGGGGAAGTTCCGCCGCACAAAGCGCAAGGTATGCAGCTTCTGCGTGGATAAGGTTTCCCAGATCGACTACAAGGCAGTGACACGGATCCGGCGCTACGTCTCCGACCGCGGGAAGATTCTTCCGCGTCGGGTGACGGGGACCTGCGCCAAGCACCAGCGCAAAGTGACGCGTGCCATCAAGCGCGCGCGCATGGTGGCGCTCCTTCCGTTTGTTGCCGAGTAGAGAGTGCGCATGAAAGGGCCGGCGAGCACTGCTCGCCGGCCCTTTCGCACTCCGGGCGGGGCCTCTCCCGCGCTGATCCCTGCTCCTGGGAATGCCATGCACGTCATCTCCGCGAGCCGGCGCACCGATATCCCGGCGTTCTATACCCAGTGGTTCATGAACCGGATCCGCGCCGGCTCCTGCCTGGTAGCCAACCCCTTCTCCGGTAGAATACACCGCGTTTCCCTCGACCCGGCGGAGGTCATTGCCCTCCTCTTCTGGACGCGCAACCCGGCGCCGCTGCTGCCCCACCTGGACGAGCTGGAGCGCCGCGGCTTTCACTGCGCGTTCGAGATCACCCTCTCTGGCTCCGGGCGGGATCTGGACGCGGAGGGCCCCGCGCCAGACGGGATGATCGATCTCATCCGCCGCCTAGCCGGGCGAATCGGCCCCGCGTTTATTCACTGGCGCTACGATCCGATTGTGTTGACCGAGCAGATGACGGCCGATGATCACCGCCGCCGCTTCGCGTGCCTCTGCGCGGCCCTGGCCGGGAGCGTCCGGGGCTGCCGCATCTCGTTCCTGCAACTTTACCGGAAGAATCGCGCGCGCATGGAGCGAGCAGCGGAGCAGGGGGGATACACCTACGGCTACATTCCTGTGGGGAGCGTGACGCCGCCTCGCCGGGGGCGGGAGCTGCCGGTGGAGGAGCAGCGCGAGCTGGCGGAGGCCCTGGGCCAGATTGCGGCTGCCCATGGCATCCCGGTGCAGAGCTGCTGCAGTGAGCTACTGGTGAATCCCCTCTCGAATGTGCATCAGGCACACTGCGTGGATCCAGACGTGATCGCCGCTCTGCGCCCGGATCTGGCCCTGGATCTTAAGCCGAAGCCGACGCGCGCGGGCTGCGGCTGCTATGCTTCCACCGATATTGGCGCCTACGACACCTGCGCCCATGCCTGCACGTACTGCTACGCCACGCGCGATCCCGCGGTCGCCCGTGCCTACCTGCGCCGCCACGATCCAAACGCGGAGATGCTTGGCGCGTGAGGGGCGATGCCGCCGGCGCCGCCAGCCGGATGCGCCCCTGCGGCGCGCCCGGTATCGATGGCGGTGCCGTTCGAGCATGCGTTCGATGAGGGTGAGGAGCGGATGCTGCCACTCGCCCGTCGGCGTGCCCTGCCGCAGCGCGCGCAGGAGATCCTTGGGCCCGCGGATCGGTTGCATCGGTACCTCGACCCACGCGCTTCCGATATCGGCGAGAGTGTGCGCATCCGATCCGGCGCTGATAGGAAGGCCACGCGCGCGCGCCCACTCTGCCGCTGCCTGGTTCCAGCGATGCCTCGAGACGCGCGCGTTGAACGCCTCTACGATGTCGACGGCGCTCGCGATCCGCTCGCGTGCCTCCGGATGTAGGGTCGAGTAGTTCCATGGATCGAAGCCGTGCGGGAGCAGCGCAGGCCCCCCCTGCGCCTTGATCCGGGCCACCGTCTCCTCCGGACTCAGCCCCGCCTCAATTCTCTCGGTGAGAAAGAGACCGACGATCTCGCCCTCGCTCGTGGTGATCTCCTCGCCAATCAGGATCACCGGGTCGCTACCCTCGGCGTCCACCCGCTCCCGCAGCTCCAGGGCGCCGCGGATCTCGTTGTGGTCAGTGATGGCCTGAACGCGAATGGCCCGCTGCCAGCAGCGCGCGGGACGCTGCGACAGGGGAATCGTGGAATCGCGCGAGACCTCCGTGTGGCAATGCAGGTCGATGCGCATCGTCTCCACCACCGGGGGCTCCGGCGTGCTCGCGTCGTTCCTTCCTGCTCGCGTGACCTCGCGGCGCATAGATCTCTCGCTCCTCCTCATAGCCGTTCGGGTGCGATACCACACTTCCGGGCTCGGTGCGTGGCATCGGTTTGGCGCGGTCACCCAGGGGGTAGGGTAGGGTGTCTTCCTGCAGAAGGGCAGGATCTGATGTCCCGTGCCGTCGACCGCTGGGAGAGGACAAATTTCGAGGCGCCCGCCACTGTGCCTATCGCTGCCCATCGAGCGCGAGCGCTTCGCCGGGCCGCGGGAGCCCTTGGCCTGATTGCGGCGGGGATCGGCGTGCTGACGCTTGCTGGTTGGCTGCTCGGGGCGCCTGCCCTGACCAGCCTGGTGCCAACGGCCGGGGCGACGAAGGCCAACGCGAGCGTGAGCCTTCTCCTGATCGGGGTGTCGCTGTGGCTACTCAGCGACCCGGACCGCCGCCGGACGTTACGGATGGTGGGGAAGCTGCTGGCGTTCGTCGCGGCTCTGACCGGGGTGCTGACCTTGGGCGAGTACTTCTTCGGCTGGGATCTGAGGATCGACCAGCTCCTCTTCCGTGAACTGCCGGGCGCCCCGTTGACCTCTCATCCGGGTCGAATGGCGCCGATCACTGCCCTCGGCTTGCTCCTTCTCGGCACGGCGCTTCTCCTTCTGGATGGTGAGATTCGCGTCCGGGCGCTGGCGCCGTGGCTGGCGCTTATCACCGCCTTCACGGCGATCTTCGCTTTGGCCACGCACGCCTTCGTCGTGGGCGAGGTCTTTGCGGGAGCGTCCTACACGGTGATGGCTCTCCCGACCGCCATCGCGACCCTCCTGCTCGCGGTAGGCATCTTGCTGGCGCGACCGGAGCACCGGTTGGTGGCTATGGCCCGGCGCCTGCTGCCGGCGGCGCTGATCGTGCCGCTACTCCTGGCGTGGCTGCGCCTCGAAGGCCAGCGCGCCGGCTGGTACGGGTTGGGCCTGGGCCTAGCATTCCTCACGACGGCCAGCATCACGATCATCCTGTGCCTGGTCTGGTGGAGTGCCAGTCTGCTCTACGACGCCGACATCCGGCGTGCCGCGGCAGAGGAGCAGGTGCGCCGCTCGCGCGACGAGCTCGAGGAGCGCGTCAACGAGCGGACCGCCGAACTGGCCCGAGTGAATCACGACTTACGGACCCAGATCGAGGAGCGTGCCAAGACGCAGCGCGCGCTGCAACAGGAGCGCGATTTCGTCTCCGCCATCCTCGACATCGTGGGGGCGCTGGTCGTCGTCCTGGATCGGGAAGGGCGGATCGTCCGCTTCAACCGGGCCTGCGAAGAGGTCACCGGCTACTCCTTCGCGGAGGTTGAAGGCCGCCTCCTCTGGGATTTCTTCCTGCTGCCGGAGGAGGCGGAGAGGGTGCATAGGGTCTTCGATACCCTCAAGGCAGGGCAGTTTCCGAGCAGGTACGAGAACTACTGGCGGAGTCGAAGCGGCGAATGCCGCCTCATCTCCTGGTCCAACAGTGCGCTCCTCCAAGAGGGTGAGGTGAGGTATGTGATCGGCACGGGGATCGACATCACCGAGCGCCGGGCAGCGGAGGATGCGCTCCATGCCCTGAACGTCGAGCTGGAGCAGCGCGTCGCGACGCGGACGGCCGAACTCCAAAGCGCCGTCGAGCGTCTCGAGGCGGAGATCCGCCAGCGCCAGCGCGCCGAGGAGCAGATCACGCGGCTCAACGAGGATCTCCGCCAACAAGCCGCGGAGCTGCGGGCCGCGAACGAGGAGCTGGAGACGTTCAGCTACTCGGTCTCGCACGACCTGCGCGCCCCGCTCCGGAGCATCGATGGCTTCAGCCAAGCCGTGTTGGAGGACTATGCCGATAGGCTGGATGAGACCGGTCAGGATTACCTCGAGCGCGTTCGTCGCGCCAGCCAGCGCATGGGCCACTTGATTGATGACATTCTCAAACTGTCGCGCGTCACGCGTGCCGAGATGCGCCGCGAGACGGTGGATCTCTCCGCCTTTGCCCGGACCATCTCGGAGGAGCTCCAGCAGACCGAGCCAGACCGCCAGGTGGAGTGGAGGATCGCCGAGGGCATTATGGCCCAGGGCGACCCGGCGCTGTTGCGGGTTGTGCTCGATAACCTCCTCGGGAACGCCTGGAAGTTCACGGCGCATCAACTCCATGCCCGCATCGAGTTCGGAGTCCGGCAGGAGGGGGGAGAATGCGTCTACTACGTGCGAGACAACGGCGCCGGGTTCGATCCAGCCTATGCCGACAAGCTGTTTCAGGCGTTTCAGCGGCTCCACACCACCGCAGAGTTTACCGGTAGCGGCATCGGGCTGGCGACCGTGCGCCGGATTGTCCGCCGGCATGGCGGGCGAGTCTGGGCAGAGGGGGCGGTGGGGAAGGGAGCAACCTTCTCCTTCACACTCGGAGGTTAGGTGAATCCCCCTACGAAGGGGTGTGGGGCAATGATGGAGAAAGTGATCCTGTTGGTCGAAGACAATCCCGATGATATTGAGCTGACGCTGCGGGCGCTGCGCAAGAGCAACATCGCCAACAAGGTGGTGGTGGCCCGTGATGGCGTGGAAGCGTTGGATTACCTTTTTGGCACAGGGGCGTACGCCGGTCGAGACACCGATGACCAGCCGCAAGTGGTGTTGCTTGATCTGAAGCTGCCGCGGGTCGATGGGTTAGAGGTGCTGAAGCGCATTCGTGCTGACGCGCGCACGGAGCTGGTGCCAGTGGTGATCCTGACATCGTCGCGAGAGGAACAGGACTTGATCCAGGGCTATCGCTCCGGTGCCAACAGCTATATACGCAAGCCGGTGGATTTTGACCAATTTACCGAGGCGACCCGGCAACTCGGCCTCTACTGGCTCGTGTTGAACGAGCCGGCACCAAAGGAGGGCCGATGAGGGTCCCGCTGCGCGTTCTGATAGTGGAAGACTCGGAGGATGATACACTCCTCCTGTTGCGCTCGCTTCGTCAAGGGGGCTACGATGTCACCTGGCAGCGAGTGGCTTCGGCCGAGGCGATGGCCGAGGCGCTGGCCGGGAAGACGTGGGATGTGATTCTGGCCGATTACACCTTGCCGGGCTTCGGCGGTCTGGAAGCCTTGCGGATGGTGAACGAGCGCGGTCTGGATGTCCCATTCATCGTTGTCTCTGGGACGATTGGCGAGGAGGCGGCCGTCAGCATCATGAAGGCGGGCGCTCACGACTTCGTCCGGAAGGGCAACCTGGCGCGGTTGGTGCCCGTGATCGAGCGGGAGGTGCGCGAGGCAAAGGAGCGCCGGGCGCGCCGCCGGGCCGAGTTCGAGCGCGAGCTGATCCTGGCCTCCGCGGGAGAAGGGATAGTCGGCCTGGATTGCGAGGGGCGGATCCTCTTTATCAATCCGGCGGCCGCGCGCATGCTGGGGTGGAGCGCGGAGGAGTTGGTGGGCCGTTCGCTGCATCAGGCGGCACACCATCACCATGCCGATGGGTCGCCCTTCGCCTGGGAAGAGTGCGCCGCGCGCGATACCGCGGTGCATGGAACGATCCACCACGTGGATGAGGAGCTCTTTTGGCGGCGCGATGGGACGAGCTTTCCGGTAGAGCTGATCAGCACGCCGATCCAGGAGGAGGGCTCGCTGGCGGGCGTTGTGGTCGTCTTTCGCGACATCACCGAGCGCAAACGGGTGGAACGGGAGCTCAACCAGGCGCACCAGAACCTCCTGAATGCCGAGGTCGAGAAGAAACGCTTCTACCGCGAGGTGATCCGCGCGGTTACGCAAGATAGGCTCCATCTTGTGGACGCCGGCGAGATCCCGATCAAGGGCCGGTGCATCCTGCAGGTGGATCTGACGGAGACTGAGAGCTATCGTAACCTGCGGAGGAGATTCAGGGACGTTGCCCTGGACGCCGGGATGGACCCGGAGGAGGCGGAAGACCTGGTGCTCGGCGTAGGCGAGGCGGTGATCAACGCCGTGAAGCATGGTCGCGAGGGCCGCGCCGAGATCTATACCGCTCCGGGCTGCATCATCGCGCGCGTGACAGACCGCGGCGAGGGGATCCGCGCCGAGCAGATCCCGGCCACCCTCCTTCTGCCCGGATACTCCACTCAAATCTCCCTTGGCATGGGTTTTACCATCATGCTGCAGGTGATGGATCGCGTGTGGCTGGCAACAGGTCCGGAAGGCACCACCATCCAGTTGGAGAGATCGCTTCTCCCCAAGGAGATAGAGCGGCATACCGCGCCTCCCGCCTGGCAACAGCTGTGATCGCGCCGCTCCTCTGGCACGCACATTGCCACTCGGCTTCCAGGGAGGAAACCGAGTGGGCACGTCAACACTGCAGCCGGCGCTCGTGTTGGGCGATATCAACCTGATTCGACCACTGGGGAAGGTGGGGGTGCCCGTCACCCTGGCCACGCCCGACCCGGAGACGTCCGCGGCGCGCTCGCGCTATTGCCGGCGCGTGCTTCCATTTCCCAACCCGGAGGATCTGGAAGGCACGGTCGATGCTCTGATGGCGGTGCCCTGGCCTGAAGGCGCCAAACCGGCACTCTTCTACCAGCGTGACTACGGGCTGCGCATGCTCTCTCGGAACCGCGAGCGCCTTGGGCGGCGCTATCGCTTCCTCCTGCCGCCCGCGGATCTGGTGGAAGACCTCCTTGATAAAGCTCGCTTCCTGGCTCTGGCGCTCCGTCTTGGCCTGCCCATACCGCGCACCCAGATCATCCGCGCGAACGCGCGCGCAGAACGCCTGGTGGCGGGGTGGGACACCTTCCCCTGCGTCATCAAGCCGGCGGTGCATACCACGCGCTGGACGAGCATTGCCCTGCCGGGGAGCGTCATGTGGGCGCAGAAGGCGATCCGCGTGGAGCGGCGCGAAGACCTCCTGCGCCTCTGGCCCATGCTGGAAGGGCACGACTCGGACCTGATCTTCCAGGAGTGCATCGATGGCGGAGAAGAGCGGATCGTCAGTTTTCATGCGTATGTGCGCCCGGGAGGCGAGTGCGTGGCCTGGTTCACCGGCCGGAAGATACGCACCTTCCCGCGTTCGATGGGCACCAGCACCTATGTCGAGGTGACAGATGATCCCCGCGTGCGCGATGCCGGGTTCGAGATCATGGAGCGGCTCCACTTTCACGGCGTGCTGAAGATCGATTTCAAGGAGGGGCCCCACGACGGGCGGCTCTACCTCCTCGAGATCAACCCACGCTTCAACCTGTGGCACTACCCCGCTGCCGCCGCCGGCGTCAACCTGCCCGCGCTGGTCTATCAGGACCTCTACTCCCTGGAGTGGCCGCTCTCGACGCGGGTCCGGCCCGGCATGCGCTGGCTCTGGTTGGACGGGGATTTTCGCGCCTTCCGCGAGGCGCGGCGCGCGGGCGAGATCGGTGTGGGTGCCTGGCTGTGCTCGCTCTGCGCCCGCTCCGTCTACGAACCGTTCGCCTGGGATGACCCGATGCCGCTGGCCGCAGCTCTCTGGAAGCCCATGCGCCGTAAGATCGCGCGTTGGGCCCGCCCCCAGCGAGGCGGACCAGCGCCGGATTGAAGGGACGGCGACGGGTGCGCTGGCTACTCCTCTCCGATCTACACGCCAACCTGGAGGCGCTCGAGGCCGTCCTTGCCGATGCCGAGGCGCGCTGGGGCTCCCTCCGGATTGCGTGCGCCGGCGACATCGTCGGCCTTGGGCCGAACCCCAACGAGTGCATCGCGCGGCTGCGCGCGCATGATGCGCTCTGCGTGGCCGGCAATCATGACCTGATGGTGCTGGGGCGCATGGCGCTGCGCTGTACCCTGGCGGGCGTACGCGCGGTGGAGTGGACCCAAGCGCATCTCGACCCGAGCAGCCGGCAATGGCTCGCCACTTTGCCCACAGCGCGCGAGGTCTCTGGATCATTCGTTCTCTGCCACGGCTCCTTGGAGGACCCCGATCAGTACATTGTGAATGACGCGGCCGCGCAGGCCCAACTGAGGCGGCTCGCGGCGGGCTACCCGGGGATCGCTCTCATGGTGTGCGGGCACACGCACCGCGCCGTGTGGGCACCGGCAGGACGGGTGAGGCACGCGAACGCGGGCGCCCGATTCTCGGTGGCTCCCTCGGTGGCGGCGCTGGTGAATCCGGGGAGTGTCGGGCAGTCTCGCACGCTGGAGCGTTGCGCGCGCTATGCCATCCTGGACACGGCTGTGGGAACCCTGGAGTACTGCGCGGCCGCGTACGACCATGAGGCGTGCGCTCGCAAGATCCGCGCT
>DUUU01000394.1 GCA_012841485.1 Armatimonadota bacterium | reverse complement strand
GTGTCCGGGGTGGGGCTTCCAGCGGCACTCCGGGCAATCGCGCGCGGCTATCGTGTGACGCGAGGCGTCGTGCTCCCCGATGGGGAGGCTCGCCCATCCCACGGCGTCCTCCCCACCGAGGCTCCATTCCTCGTTGATCAGGATGGCACTCCCGGAACACGCGACCGTGCTGCTACTCGAAGACGACCATGGCATAGCCGGGCACGACCGGCACGCGCGTTTTTACATAACCATTGGCGACCTCGAAGGGGAGGTCTTGCCCCGTAGGCGCCAGGTAGACGCGGCTCACGGCCTGCCCGTCCTGGCGCAGGGCGACGCTGATGTCGCGCAACTCCACGGGCTCCTCGATCATGTCGATCGTGGTGCCCCGGCGCTCCGGCACGTAGGAGAGGAGGTGAACCATTCGGCGGTTCGGCTGGCGCGTCACAGTCACTCGCCCGAAGGAGGGCATCCCCTCGGTCTTGACCATCTCGTTCGGCATCAGCCGGGCGATGAGATGGCCGATCAGGGTGCGCATCGGCACCTGGGCGTGGTTGTAGTAGGAGGTGAAGAGGGGGTGGCTGACATGCGCTACCGGACCATTCACCGTCACGGCCGGGCGGTTAGTCGGCTTATCGGGCGGGAGGTAGAAGAAGTGGTGCTCGCCGTCCCAATGCCGGTTGAAGTAGGGAGCGCCAATCGTGGCCAGCACCTCGGTATCGCCGGTGGCGGCGATGGCGGTGCCGCGGTCGTAGAGGGTGATCGGCATCTCGGGGATTCCCTCGGAGAGCGCCTCGCCCACGAGGAGGAAGGCGGGATCGAACGGATCCTCTCCCTCTAGCTTCACGCCCCATTCCTTCAGGACGAACGCCTTCTTTTCGGGATCGGCGCCCGACCACCCGGTTGAGAGGATGGCGCCGCCCTGTGCCAGATGCTTCCGCACCTTGTCTGCCGCGGCGGGATCGAGGAGGATGAGGTCCGGCAGGATGAGGAGGCGATAGCCCTCCCACGAGCGCGCCATCGAGACGACATCGAATTGCTGCTTCAGCTCGCAGAGCATGCGCGCGCATCCCTTCAGCGCGGCCTGGCTTTGCGAGAACTCCTCGGGGTGGACATAGCAGAAGCCCGGTTCCGGGGCGACGACCGCGATCTCCGCCGCACCCTTGGCGCCATCAATCCACGGCTCCAGCTTTTGCAGGCGCCCGTAGACGCGCTCGATCAGGTCGAAGACAGCGGTGTTCAAGTCGCCGCGGGGATGGAAATGGTCGCCAATGGTCGTGCGCATGCCGAGGGCAAGGCCATAGAGGCAGTCGTACTCCAGGCTTGCCTCGGTGCGGATGCCTCCGAAATCGCCCCAAGAGCGGTGGAAGCGCCCCGTCATGTTCAGGAGCGGCTTGCCCATCGTGCGCAGGAAACGCCCGTAGAGCGGAAGCGCGTCGTAGCCCCAGCCGCCGGTGGGAAGGCATTCGTACTCCAGGTAGGTGCCAATCTCCTCCTGATACTCGTAGCTCACCCCGTTGAAATAGAGGAGCAGGTCGGGGCGAACCGATTTCGCGGCGTCGGCGATGCGTTGGGCGATGCGCACGCGCGAGAGGTTGGCGAACTCGCGGAGTTGCCGGGGGTCCTCCCAATCGATGCCGCGTTGCTTCATCTCGCGGATGCACTCCACGCCCACGCAGGGGTGCTGATGCATGCAGTCGAGGAAGAGGCCCGCCACCGGGTAGTTCTCGACGATCTCGCGGCACATGGCCACGACGTGATCGCCGTAGCCGGTGTTGGGGCACATCATGCGCATGAAGTTGCCCATGCGGTTTGGCAGGTAGGTCTGGCCATCGGCGTTGAGCACCAGCCAGTCGCGATGGAGCAGGCCCTCCTCGTGGCTGAGCCCCACGTTCACATAGGCGGTGACGGCGATGTTGCGCTTCTGGCACGCCTCCACGAAGGCGCCAAACAGATCGTACTTGAGCGAGGGGTGGCGAATGCCGATCTTCGTGTTGTAGTAGGCCATGCCCATATTGCAGCGAGCATGGAAGACGACATAATCGACGCCGCAACGCTGGAAACGATCCGCCCACGCCTCTGGGTCGAAGCCCTCGCCTACGTCCGGCAAAGCGGGTTGCGTATGGACATCATAGAAGAGACACCACTTCGGGTTGTGCATGATTCCCTCCATCCGGCTTCCGGATCCGCGGCCTGTCACTTCAGGGGTGGCGAGCAGAGGTGCGCGAGGCCCGCTGGCACGGCAACCCATCGCCAGTGCGTGTGGTCTGATGGGTTGCCCTTGTGCCTGCGACCGTGCCTCCTGAACCGGTATCTGCTCGCCTGCTGCCCCC
>DUUU01000393.1 GCA_012841485.1 Armatimonadota bacterium | reverse complement strand
GCCACTGACCCATCCCGCCATCCGCCGATCCAGGCATCTGGCCCATACCGCATGAAAACAGGTGCCTGGTGGCGCACGTCGAACAGGGAGCAAACGATGTCGACTCGGGAGTTGGAGGAGGCGCTGCTCCGGCGCGAGTGCCGGGCGCTGCCAGAACGCGCATGTCCAGCCGGTCGTTGATCCTCGCCATGCGATACCTGACCGCTCTGCTGCTGCTGATACCGGCAACGTTGCTCTTCGCCCGCCTCACGCGCGCGGAGCCCCTGGTCACGCCCGGATATGCGGTGAACTACTACCTCTCCGAGATTGATGGCTCCTATCAGCCCTATGGGGTCTACATCCCCGATCCCTACCGGCCCGAACAGCCCCACCCGGTGGTCCTGCACCTCCACGGCTTCGGCGGTCGCCTCGGTGGATTCAGCACGTGGCAGAGAGAGTGGGCCGATTCCAACGGCTGGATCCTCGCCTACCCCGATGGCCGCGGCAGCAACAACTATGATGGCATCGGGGAGGATGATCTCTTCCGCGTGCTCGATGACCTCAAGGCGCGCTACCACGTAGATGAGGATCGCATCTACCTCACGGGCGGGTCGATGGGAGGCCATGGCTCGTTCCGGATGCCGCTTCGCTACCCGCACATCTTTACCGCCGGTGCCCCCATCGCCGGCTGGACCGATTACCGCGAGTTCTATGCCCACTTCTACGAGCAGGCCGAGGGGCCGAAGATCCCGGACTATGTGGACCCCTCACGCCGGCCGATCCTGGAGACGGCCTCTTCCCTCTGGCAGGTGGAGAATGGCCGCTACAATTGGCTCCTCATCGGCTACGGCACTTGGGACTACATCAACCCGCCCTCCAACGCCGAGCAGGTGGTGCAACGCGCCCGAGAGTTTGGCTTCCAGGGGGTCTTCGCGCGCGGGGATTGGGGCGGGCACGGTGCCGGCTATGATACGGAGGAGGTCTACAACTGGTTCCTCGGCAAAGCGCGCGTCCGCAAGCCAGAGAACCCCACCTATGTGACCAACACCGTGAAGTATAACCGGGGGCACTGGCTCCGGGTTGATCGCCTGCGCGTGCTCAACGGATGGGCGCGCCTGTCGGCGAGGGCAAGGGGGCAGGTGATCCAGGTCGAGGCGAGCAATATTGCCCGCTACACGCTCCTGGATGAGGGGAACCCGGTCGATTTCGGCCAAAACGTGACCGTCTACACCAACGGCCTCCTCTCGTATCAGGGCGTGCCCAACGGGCCGCTCACTCTTGAGGCGCGTACCGACGAGCGCCACCGCGTGGTTGGGTGGGGCCCGCCCCAGGCGCCGCGCCGACTCGGCCCCGTAAAGCGCCACGGCCTGCAAGGCCCGATCAGCGACGCGCTCCTGTCGCGGTTTGTCGTCGTGTACGGAACGACCGGCACGAGGGCCGAGACGCGCCGCAACTACGAGGACGCCCTCCGCTTCTGCGCCGAGTGGAACAACTGGATGACTCTGCACTGGGGCTGGGAGAAGCCGCCCAGAGAGCGAAAGCGCAACTGGTGGGAGGCGCCCTATCCCCTGCGACCAGGGGCGTACATTCCGGAAAACCAGCCCCTCCTGCTCCCGATCCGGGACACAGAGCTGACCTCCGAGCAGATCGCCAGCGCCAACCTGCTTCTGTTTGGCGACCTGAAGTCGCACGCGACGATTGCCCAGATTGCCGAGGAGCTGCCGCTCACCCTCACCAGGACCGGCGTGATCGCAGGCAACCGGACGTATGCCGGGCCAAGCATCAACTATGTCTTCACCGCACCCAACCCCTTGAACCCAAACCGCTACGTCGTTGTAAGCAGAGGCTACCTCTCCAGTCGCATTGACCCCTACTCCAGTTCGCCCTCCACCGTGGGGAAGGATCTGGAGGCGCTCCCCTTCTTCTGGCCGGACTACGTCATCTGGGACGCGAACCGCAAGCCGGCGCCCACGGTGCAGTCCCCCTTCGTCTATTTGCCAGAGACCTATCTGGAGGCCGGCTACTTTGATGACGGATGGGCACTGGACGCGAACCCGCCCTGCACCACCGCCTTCATCGATGGCGACGGCAAAGAGGGCGTCTACACCGCTCCCGTGGAGATCGCCCTGGTGGCCGAGGATCAGACCGGTGGCTTCGGCATCGCGCGAACAGAGTATCGCCTGAATGACGGCCCCTGGGAGGAATACACCGGCCCGATCCTGGTGGAGGCACCCGGCAACCACGTCCTCCAGTTCCGGTCGATGGATCGCTGCGGACGCTTCGTCTACGAGGTGAACGATGGCCATAACCGCGGCTATGATGCTCCTGGGAATCTGGAGGCGACAAGAAGCGTTTCCTTCCGGCTAACCGCAAGGAGCGCGAGGCGTTAGCTCCGCGCTGCTTTCCGGCAAAGCCCCTTCGGGGCCTCCCCTCCCAGCCACCACCACCGAACCGCGAGCGACGTGAACCGGAAACACGGCGAACACCAAGGGTTCGCCCCGACCGAACGTTCGTCTGTCCATCGCATTGTTCGCGACCGCGTGGCGCTCTCGAAGGACGCCGAAGGCGTCCAACAACATAGCCCAGGGTCTCCTGACCCGAGGTCTTGCAGACAGAAAATACCTGGCACCCCGAAGGGGTGCGATCATCCATGGTAGCGGTTTGTCCGACCTCTTCGAGGTCGTGGTTATTTTTGCGGGCACATGACACAGGGTGCGGACACCCTGGGCTAAGCTATGCGGCCCCTTCGGGGCCGAGGCAGGGCAGCCTGCGGGGCTATGGGAGAAGGGGCAAGAGAAATCCGGGCATTGGAGCCGGAAGCCTCTGCCCGGGGCCGATTCCCTATGTCGGAATCTCAGGCAGGCAGAGGAGCGGTTGACAGCAAAGGGGCCCGGTGGTATACTTACACCTGTGAGTGAGCCGGTTCTCCCCAAGAGGGTCGTTTTTGTTTGCGCCGCGTATCTCCCTCGGATCACAGGGGTCGCGACGGCCATCAACGCATGGGCGCGTCGGCTGCTTCCACTCGGAGTGCGAGTAACTGTGGTTGCGCCGGAGCACACCTCCTATACCTTGTACCCCCTGCATTCCGGTCCCGATGAGCTTGACATTGTTCGCCTGCCGGGAGAGCCTGCCCCCTTCGTCCTGGGCATCCAGCGCGCACGCGCGCATGGCATTGCCTGGGAGGAGCTGTTGGCCAGCCTGCGTGGCCAGAACGCAATCGTCCACGGGCAGGATGTTCACTTCGCGGGAAAGATCGCCGTCCAGATTGGCCGGCGCTGCCGCCTCCCGGTGATGCTTCACGCCCACTATCCCCTCTGGGACAGCGATCCTGCCGATTGGCTCACCTTCTCGCCCGGCATGCGGGGACGCAGGGCGGTGAATGCCGCCATAAGCGGCATCCTAGCACGCCGAGCGCGCGCCACGTGCCGGCGCGCGAACCTGATCGCCGCGGTCAGCCCCTACGTCCAGGAGATGCTGGCGAAGTGCGGTGTTGACAACACCGTGGTCCTGCCATGCGGGGTTGACCCGCCCGCCGATCTGCCCGCGGTCGATATCCGCAGGCGGCATGGCATCCCCCAGGATAGTCCGATCTTCCTGTACACGGGGCGCATGGATCCGGATAAGCGCATCGGCGATCTGCTTGAGGCGGCGGCCATCCTGCACCAGCGGGAGCCACGCGCGCGCCTCCTCCTGGTCGGGGGGGGGCACTATCTCGAGCGGTATCTCCAGCGCGCGGAGGCGCTGCGCCTTGGCGATACGGTGGTCTTCGCCGGCTGGGCATCCTATCAGGATATCTGGGCCTACTACGCCCAGGCGGACCTCTTCCTCCACGCCAATGCCCATGAGGCGCATGGGCTGGTGACGATTGAGGCGCAGGCGATGGGCCTGCCGGTCGTCGGCTATCGCGGCGGCGGGCTCGCTCTTTCCGTGGCCGATGGCAAGACGGGGCTTCTCACCGATCCCACCCCGCAGGCGCTGGCCGAAGCGGCACTCGCACTCCACTGGAATCCCCAGCGGCGGAAGGCGATGTCTGCCGCGGCGCGCGCCCACGCGGCACGCTATACCAGCGAGCAGCTCTTCCCCTCCCTGCTCGATGCCTACGCTCGGCTCTCTCATGGAGCCGCCTGAGTCTCGGTCAGACCGGCACCCGGGGCGGCTGCGCGCGCATCTCGCTCACTTCCTTGCGTGCCCACCTAGGGGACGCCTGCTCACGCGCCGAACTAATAGGGCGTCACCGGGAGCCGAACGATCGAGGAGCAGCCCATAGGAGCCAGCACGATTGCGCCGTCATCCGATTTCCGGAAGGAGTAGAGCCGATGCGCGTGTTGATCTGCACGGATCTGGAAGGCATCAGCGGTGTCTGTGTTTGGGAACAGACTCGCGAGATGACCACGGAACAGTATCAGGATGCCCGTCGCCTGCTGATGGGCGATGTGGCCGCGGCCGTCGAGGGATGCCGCGAGGGAGGCGCCGACGACATCCTCGTTCTGGATGGGCACGGCGGCGGGTTCAACTTCATTCCGGAGATGATGCACCCTGGAGCGCGCTACCTGACCGGCCGGGCACGGCCGCGCATCAGCGAGTACGTCACGCTGTTCCAGAGCTTCAACGCCGCGATCCTCTTGGGCTATCATGCCATGGCCGGAACGCCCGACGGCATCCTCGCACACACGCAGAGTTCGCGCGGCGGCAACCGGTATTGGTACAATGGGCGCGAATGCGGCGAGATCGCCCAGTCGGCCCTGACCTACGGAAGCGTCGGGATCCCGGTCGTGATGGTTTCGGGCGATGCGGCCACCTGCCGCGAAGCACGCGAGTTCCTCGGAGACGCGGTCGTCACTGTCTCCGTGAAGGAGGGCTACGGCGAGCAGTTCGGTGCGCTGGTGCCGCCCCTTGCCGCGCACACCCTCCTGCGCGAGGGCGCGTGTGAAGCGATGGCGCGCGTGGCGCAGTGCCACCCCTTCGTCATGGAGACCCCGATCCAGGGCCGCCTCCGCTTTCCGGACAAGAGCACCGCGGATGGTTTTCGGCCGGTGCGGGCCAAGCGCGTGGATGATTACACCTTCGAAGCCCAGTTCGCGGATGCGCGCTTCATCCACGAGTTCTGATTGCCAGAGTCTCCCCTTGCATGCGCCTGCCTACCGCAGCGCGAGGGGTTCGGGCTCGTGTTCGGCCGGCCAGGATGGGCCATCCGATTGGTGGTGGCGCCTGCGAGCCACTCCAACAGGCTCGAAAAGCAGGCTCTGGCCGGCCGCCGCATACCCGCGGTGGCGGAGGCGTTCCTACCGAGGGAGAGAAACCCGGTTACTCCGTTGACTCCACCCCCCCTTTGTGCTACCATGTTTGTATGAGTAAGGCGGTAGTCGCAGTCGTCGGGCGGCCCAACGTGGGCAAATCAACCCTATTCAACCGGGTGGTGGGGCGGCGTGAGGCCGTGGTAGAGAACATACCGGGCGTCACGCGTGACCGCCTCTATGGCATCGGGGAATGGAATGGCCGCGAGTTCACCATCGTGGATACCGGCGGCCTCGTCCTGGATGAGAGCGATCCGATGGCGGCGCGCATCCGCGCCCAGGCAGAGCTCGCCATCGAGGAGGCCGACGTCATCGTCATGGTGGTCGATGGCACCGATGGGCTGACACCACTCGATGAGGATGTGGCGAAGAGCCTGCGGCCGGCTAACAAGCCGGTGCTGGTTGCCGTCAATAAGACAGAGGGGAAGAAGGGCAAAGCGGGCGTTGCCGACTTCTACGCCCTCGGGATCGGCGAGCTGTTCCCCATCTCAGCCACTCAGGGAGACGGCGTGGCCGACCTCCTCGACGAGGTGGTCGACAAGCTCCCACCGCCGGAGCAGGCGGAGGAGTTTCCCGAGGATGTTTTGCGCGTTGCCCTCATCGGCCGGCCCAACGTAGGCAAGTCGTCGATGCTGAACGCGATCCTGGGGGAAGAGCGCGTCATCGTCAGCAACGTGCCTGGAACCACCCGCGACGCGGTGGATACCTACTTCGAGCGCGCAGGGCAGAAGTATGTACTCGTAGATACCGCCGGGATCCGCCGTCCCGGAAAGGTGCAGGGCTCGATTGAGTACTACTGCGTGCTCCGCGCCAGCCGGGCTATCGAGAGCTGTGATGTGGCGATTGTGGTCATCAATGGCGAAGAGGGCCTACTCGATGGCGACAAGCGCGTGGCCGGCATGGCCCATGAGGAGGGCCGGGCGTGCGTCATCGCGGTCAACAAGTGGGACCTGATGCGCAAGGGGCACGCCAAGTGGACCGAGCAACACGGCCGGCGCATCCGGCGGGAGTTCACCGAGCACGTTCGCGCCGAGATGCCCTTTCTCGACTATGCTCCCATCGTCTTCGTCTCCGCCCTTCTGGGCGAAAATATCGATGACCTGCTCGACACGGTGAACGACGTCGCCGAGTCGCATGCCCGACGAGTGCCCACGGGAGAGCTGAACCGGGTGATCCAGGATGCGGTGGACGCCAACCCGCGCACTGAGAAGGGGCGCGCGCTGCGTATCTACTACGCCACGATGAGTGACGTCAATCCGCCCACGATAGTCCTCTTCGTCAACGACACGGAGCTGATGCACTTTTCCTACGAGCGGTATCTCATCAACCGGCTGCGCCAGGCATTCGGCTACGAGGGCACGCCGATCCGCATCATCACGCGCCGCCGCACGAAGGAGATGGCCCGCCAGACCGGCTAAGGAGGCAGCGATGGCTGATACCCAAGCGACTGGAACGCACACTCCCCCGGTGGTGCTAGCGCGTAATGCCATCATCGCCTACATCACCGAAGGGCGTGTCCTTGAAGCCCCAGCCGATCTGCCGCCTGTGCTCCAGCAGCCATCGGCGTGCTTCGTCACGCTGATGAAGCATGGCGCTCTACGTGGCTGCATCGGCACCATCACGCCGGTCTGTCCCAATCTGGCGGAGGAGGTCATCCGCAACGGGATCGCCGCGTGTCGCGACCCGCGCTTTCCCACCCCTGTCCGCCGGGAGGAACTGAGCGACCTGGTGATCAGCGTGGATGTTCTCGAGCCGCCCGAGCCGGTGGCCGGTCTTGCGGATTTTGATCCGAAGTGCTACGGCATGATCTTGCGCGCGGGCAATCGTCGCGGCCTTCTGCTACCGGATTTGGAGGGGGTCGAGACGCCTGAGGAGCAGTACGAGATCGTCTGTCGGAAGGCGGGCATCCATCCCGACGAAGCAGTAGAGTTCTCCCGCTTCAAGGTGACGAGGTATCACTGATTTGGGCCTCGACGGGCCGCGTGCGGATTCGCCCGCCGGGGAAACGTGCCGTCTGAGAGGAGAGCGCGATGCGCACAATGCTGGATAAGGCCCTGGACCTGGCGTTCGGCGCCGCGGATATGACGCGCGAGCGAGCGCAGGCGATCGTGGATGAGCTGATCAGACGTGGCGAGGCAACACGCGAGCAGAGCAACACCATGGTGGAGGATCTGCTGCGCCGAGGCCAGCAGCAGCGCGAGGAGTTGCGAACCCTCATTCGCCGTGAGGTCAGCGACACCATGTCGCGCATGAACATGGCAACGCGCGACGACACTGCCCGCCTGGAACGCCGTATCCAGGAACTGGAGACACTGGTGGAAGACCTGCGTGGCCCCGCGCCCACGGCCACGACGGAGTCGACCATCGTGCCCCCTCCTGAAGTTGCTCCGGCAGCCGAGACCACCGAGTGAGACGGCGGATCGTTCTGGCATCGGCATCGCCGCGCCGGCGCGAGCTCCTCTCGCAGGTCGGCATCCCGTTCGAGGTGATCCCGGCGGATGTGCCCGAGCAGGGCCGGCCGGAAAGAGAGCCCTGCGAGCTGGCGCGCGCGCTGGCCTTGGAAAAGGCTCAGGCCACGGCCGCCCGCGTCGAGGACGGCCTCGTCCTGGGCGCCGACACCCTCGTCGTCATCGATTCGCGCGTCCTTGGCAAGCCCACCGATGCCGAGGATGCGCGAGCGATGATCCGCGCGCTTTCGGGACGCACCCATCAGGTGATCACCGGCGTCGGTCTCATCGACCGGCAACACGGCGAGACGGTCGCCACCGACGTCGCGCACGCGGTCACGGATGTCACCTTTCTCCCCTGGAGTGAAGAGGCGATCGATGCCTACGTGGCCACGGGCGAGCCCCTCGATAAGGCGGGAGCCTACGCGATCCAGGGCTATGCCGCCGTCCTCATCGAAGGCATCTGCGGCTGCTACTTCAATGTGGTCGGCCTGCCCCTGGCGGTGGTCGCCCGCATGCTCCGCGCCCGTGGCGTGCCCATCTATCCCGCGCCGCTTACCTAAGCGTGGCGCGCATGGATCTCCGGATCGGACGGTGCGCAGGCGCTCTCTGAAGACGGCAGCGAAGGCATCGGCCAGAACGGAAGGAGTGCGATGGCAACGGATACTGCACTGCGCTGGCTGGGCGGAGTGCCCCTCTTTGACCCGAACCAGGGCACCACGGTGATCGCGTCTCCCGGCCAGGGCGCCGGCTGGTGGGTTGGAGCCCCTAGCGCGCTCTATGACCGGGAGTCTGGACTCACCTACCTCTATTACCGGGTGCGCAAGCCCCGGGCGCTTGGCCGCGGTGGCGAGTGTCGCATCGCCGCGAGCCGTGACGGCCTGAACTTCGAAACGGTTTGGAGCGCCAGGAAGGAGGCGTTTGGATCGCCTTCCATCGAGCGCGGTTGCCTGGTGAAGACGCCCGAAGGCCGGTGCCGCCTCTATCTCTCCTTCGTTGACCCCGCGGATGATCGATGGCGGATCGACCTGTTGGAGGCGGACACCCCGGAAGCGTTTGACCCGGGAGAGCGCCGGCCAATCCTCACCGCGGCCGATATTGGCGGCGAGGGCGTGAAGGATCCGGTCGTCTTCCTCCTCGGCGGGCTCTACTGGATGGTCGTCAGCTACGCTCCCAGCCGGCCGGCCGTTACCGCCGCGGAGAAGGCGAAGATGCACGCCACGGCCGATGTCTACAACACGGGCCTCGTGAAGTCGCACACCGGCCTCGCCCTCAGCGCCGATGGCGTCCACTTCCGTTGGGAAGGCGACCTCCTCTCCCCGCCCGATACGGGCTGGGATCGCTACTGCACCCGGATCAGCACGTTGCTCTTTACGCCGCCGGTCTGGACCGCCCTCTACGACGGCAGCGGCTCGGTGGAGGAGAATTACGAAGAGCGCGCCGGCGTGGCGGTCAGCCTGGATGGCCGCCATTTCGAGCGGCTTTCCCTCGGCGGGCCGGCGTTGACCTCGCCCCACGCCTCCGGAAGCGTGCGCTATGTCGAGTCCCTCCGGTTGGATACGGAGATCCGCTACTACTACGAGTTCGCCCTCCCGGATGGCTCCCATGAGCTGCGTTGCAGCTGGGTGCCCCTGCCCGGATAGGCGCTGCTGTCTGCATCCTCCTGTCAGGCGCGCGGCGGGAGGCCCTGCGCTCCTGCGCTTGACAGGTGCTCGCTTGCCCGGCTATACTGCTACCATGAAGAGAATCGGAGTTTTGACCAGCGGGGGCGATGCCTCCGGGATGAACGCATGTATCCGCTCGGTGGTGCGTACCGCCATCAGTCGCAATGTGGAGGTCATCGGTATCCGTCGGGGGTACGATGGCCTCATTCGGGGTGATGTGTTCCCCATGGATGCCGCCTCGGTGGGCGGGATCTTGAATCAGGGTGGCACGATCTTATTGACTGCGCGCAGCAAGAACTTCAGGACGCGCGAGGGCCAGGAGAAGGCTGTCGCCACGCTCAACCGCCACGGTATCGAGGGCCTGATCGTCATTGGCGGGGAAGGCTCATTCCATGGGGCGCGCGTGCTTGGCACCGAATGGGGCGTGCCGGTCGTCGGCGTGCCCGCCACGATCGATAACGACATCGCCGGCACAGAGTTCTCCATCGGCTTTGATACGGCGGTGAACGTCGCGTTGGAGGCGATTGATAAGATCCGCGACACCGCCGCATCCCACGAGCGCATCTTCGTGATCGAGGTGATGGGGCGTTCGGTGGGCTTCATCGCGCTCGAGGTGGGCCTGGCCGGCGGCGCCGAGGCGATCCTCATCCCCGAGGTGCCCTATGATCTCGATACCATCTGCAAGCGGATCGCCGGAGGGCGCGCGCGAGGCAAGATCTCCTCCATCGTCGTCGTCGCGGAGGGCGCCGGCAACGCGGCTGAGGTCAGCCAGCGAATCCAGGAGGGGACCGGGCTCAGCACGCGCTATGCGGTCCTGGGATACATCCAGCGCGGGGGGAGCCCCACCTCGCTCGACCGTGTTCTTGCCGCGCGATTGGGCTACGCCGCAGTGGATCACCTCCTCGCCGGCCGGCACACGTCGATGGTCGGCGTGTCAGGCGGCTCGGTGCAGGTCTGTGATATCGATGCGGCCTGGACCATTGAGAAGCGGATCAACCTGAACCTGCACGAGCTGGCGCAGGTGCTGTCGATCTAGGGTCTCTCGTTCCACGGATCGGGTCTTGTGCAACAGCGGCTCGATTGCCGGAACTCCTCGGAGGAGCTATGCGCGACCTCGATGTGATCTGCCTTGGCGAAGCACTGATTGATTTCGTGGCGCTGCAGTCCGGGGTATCGCTGACCGAGGCGGAGAGCTTCCAGAAAGCGGCCGGAGGTGCTCCTGCCAATGTAGCGGTTGGGATCGCTCGCCTGGGCGCCCGTGCCGCTTTTATCGGCAAGGTGGGCGACGAACCCTTCGGTCGCTTCATTCAGCACACGCTCGAACGCGATGGCGTCGATACCACGGGCATGGTCTTCTCGTCCGAGTACCGCACCGGGCTTGCCTTCGTCTCGCTGACGGCAACCGGCGAGCGCGACTTCGTCTTCTTTCGCAACCCGAGCGCCGATATGACCTTCACGCCCGAGGAGCTACGCGAGGAGCTGTTCCCCCGCGCCCACATCTTCCACTATGGGTCGATCACCCTGATTGACGAGCCAGCCCGGTCCACCACGCTGCGCGCGGCGGAGCTGGCGCGCGATGCCGGGGCGCTCCTCTCGT
>DUUU01000392.1 GCA_012841485.1 Armatimonadota bacterium | reverse complement strand
TCCATCGCCGATGCCACGCGCGACCCGCGCGATGTGATCGCGGCGCGCGAGCTGGTCGACCGCCTGATCGAGATGGCGAGTGCCTCTTCCCCGTGCGTGGTCCGGTTCAAGGAGGATCGCAAAGGAGTCTTCCTCGAAGGCCTCACTCTCCCGCGTGCCCAGGTCTCTTTCGGCGGGGTGAAGGCGCGCGCGAATGCCGCCGGACGGGTGCGCTTCGCTCTCCCGGATGAATGGCGCCTCTAGGCGGGTGCGCCCGCGCTGCTGCCGGACCGGCTCAGCAGATGCGCGGGAGCTGCTCGCCCAGAGGGCGGTCGAGCAGGCGAGTGGTGCCAAAGGGGGTGCGCACGTGGACCCGGCCGGCCGGGCCTTCCAACACCTCGCCCAGGCGAACGGCGTCGCGGCCCAGCGGGTGGGCGCGCCAGATCGCCAGCGCCTCCTCGGCGACCTCGGGCGCGACGACCGCGATCATCTTCCCCTCGTTGGCCACGTAGAGCGGGTCGATGCCGAGGAGCTCGCACGCCACTCTCACCGCAGGGCGCACCGGGACCGCCTCTTCGGCCACCTCGATGGCTACCCCGGACTGAGACGCGATCTCGTTGAGCACCGCCGCGGCACCGCCGCGCGTCGCGTCGCGCAGGGCGTGCAGCCCGTGCCGGAGCGGGTAGAGCGCCGCCACCAGGCCGTTGAGCGGGGCGACGTCACTCTCAATCGGCCCGACGAAGCCGAGGTTCTCGCGCGCGACCATGATCGCCATGCCGTGGTCTCCCAGGGTGCCGCTGCAGAGGAGCACATCGCCCGGCCGGGCATGGTGCCCGGAGACGTTCATCCCCTCGGGAATGACGCCGATCCCGGACGTGGTGATGAAAAGCCGGTCTGCCTTGCCGCGTGGGACCACTTTAGTATCTCCGGCGACGAGGCGCACTCCGGCCTCTTCTGCCGCAGCCGCCATGGAATTGGCGACACGTTCGAGGGTCTCCAGCGGAAGCCCCTCCTCCAGGATGAACGCCGTGCTCAGGTAAAGCGGACGCGCGCCGCTCGCGGCCAGGTCGTTCACCGTGCCGCAGACGGCCAAACGCCCGATGTCTCCTCCCGGAAAGATCGGCGGGTCGACGACGAAGGAGTCGGTCGTGAAGGCGATCTGCCCGCCCGGCTCCGGGAGAACGGCGCTATCATCGGCGCGCGCGAGATCCGGGCTCCCCAGCCGGGGCAGAAAGAGGCCCTCAATAAGTTCCGCCATCAGGCGACCGCCGCCTCCATGACCTAGCAGCACGATGCTCATGTGTCACGGTTTCCTTCCCGCTTCTCGAAAGCGCGGTTCCTGGACCGAAGCGGCCCGCGCTCAGAGCTGATACCGGTAATAGGCCGCGCAGGTGCCCTCGCTCGAGACCATGCACGGGCCGACGGGGCGTGCCGGCGTGCAGGCGCGTCCGAAGAGGGGACAATCGCGCGGCGTCAGGGCGCCCTTTAGAATCTCGCCGCAGCGGCAGCCTCGGGGCTCGGGGACGCTCGCGAAGCGCTCCCAATCGAGGTCGGCGAAGCGGGCGCGTGCGTCCCACGGCGCGTACTCCTCGCGGATCGCCAAACCGGTGCCCGGGATGAGCCCGATGCCGCGCCAGATAGAGTCAGCGGGCACGAAGACGGAATCGACCAGGGCGCGGGCCGTCGGGTTGCCGTCGGGGCGCACCACGCGATGGTAGCGATTCGCGACCGTGGGGCGGGCGTCGCGGATCTGCTCCACCAGCGCCCGGACGCCATCCAGAATATCCGTCGCCTCGAAGCCAGCAATCGCGCAGGCGATGCCGTGCTCCTCCGCGAGGAAGCGATAGGGCGTCTCGCCCAGGATTACGCTCACATGGCCGGGGAGGAGGAAGCCATCCACGGCGAGATCGGACGCCGAGGCGAGCGCCGCCAGCGCGCCCGGGATCGTCTTGTGCGCGGCCAGGACCGAGAAGTTGGGCACGCCGCGCCGGTGCGCCTCCCTCAGAGCGGCGGCGACGGTGGGCGTCGTGGTCTCAAAGCCGACCCCGAAGAAGACCACCTCTTTCGAGGGGTGCTCGACGGCCAGGGCGAGCGCGTCCATAGGCGAGTAGACGACGCGCGCTTCGGTGCCACGCGCGCGTATCTGCTCCAGGCTGCCGGCGCTCCCGGGCACGCGCATCATGTCGCCAAAGCAGGTGAGCACCACGTTCGGGCGCTCGCCCAGGGCGAGGAAGGCGTCGATCTCGCCCTGCGCGGTGACGCAGACGGGGCAGCCCGGGCCGGAGATGAGCGTGATCACCGGCGGCAGCAGGCCGCGCAGGCCGGCACGCGCGATCGCCATCGTGTGCGTGCCGCACACTTCCATCAGCTTGATCGGGCGAGGCACAGCGGCAGCTATCGCCGCGCGCAGCGACTCCACCGCGCCGGCGGCGCGGAACTCATCCACCATGCGCATCCCGCTGCCCGCCCCCGTTTCAGCCATGCGCCTCTCCTTCTCGGGGCGTCTCCTCGGCCATCTGCCGGAGCATCGCCAGCGTCGCCATCGCCTCCTGCGGATCCACCACCTGAAGCGCGAAACCGGCGTGTACCAGGACGTAATCGGAGACCTCCACGGCGTCCAGAAGGTCGGTGCGCACGCGCAGCTCCGTGCCGCCCTGGGTGACGACCGCCTCGGAGCCCTCCACCACCTTCACCTGCATCGGTATCGCCAGACACATACGGTTATCCTGCCATCTCTAACGTAAGACGTGGGCAGCATAGGCTCGGCCTACGTTGCCAAGATCGCGCCGGCAACGACCGCCTGGCCAAGCGAGAGCCCGCCGTCATTTGTCGGCACCACGCGGTGCCAATACACCTGCAATCCCGAGTTTTCCAGGCCGGTCACCACCGCCTCGAGAAGCCGGACGTTCTGGAAGGTGCCCCCGCTCAGGCAGACGCAGCGCAGGCCCGTCTCTTCCGCCACCCAGCGGCAGAGCTGCACGATCCCCTCGGCCACCGTGGCGTGGAACCGCGCCGCGAGAAGCGAGACCGGCTCACCCGCGCGCCGGGCGTGGACAATCTCCCGAATGGCCGGGCGCAGATCCAGGACACGCGCATCGCCTTCCGCGCTCACTTCAAAGGGATACGCCTCGCTGCGCTCGTCGCCTGCCGCCATCTCCAGTTCGACCGCGGCCTGGCCCTCGTAGTCGGCGGTATCGCAGACGCCTAGGAGCGCTGAAACCGCGTCGAAGAGGCGTCCGGCGCCGCTGCTCCACGGCGCGTTGCTTCCGGAGCGGACCTGCCAGGCAACCGCCTCCCGCTCGGATTGGGGCAATCCTGGCAGGAGCTCGCGCGCCAGCTTCTCAGCTTCGTCTGCAGGGAAGGCGTCCAGCAGGTAGGCATACGCCATGCGCGCCGGCCGGCGGATCGCTGCGGCACCCCCGGGGAGGCGCACCGGGCGCAGGTGCGCCACACGCTGGAACG
>DUUU01000037.1 GCA_012841485.1 Armatimonadota bacterium | reverse complement strand
GGTCATAGGGGCACTGCGGCTCCTGGGCTACGAGAACATCGCGGCAGCAATGCGGTCCATCGCATGGCGACAGGAGGCAGTTCGCCTCGTCTGCGGCTTTGACCCATGATAATCGAAAGGCCCTGCGAGTCTTCGAGGCGCCGTTCACGGACGTTGGGCGCGGGCCAAGCGCCCCGGCGTCTTGTGCCCATGCTTTCCAAAGACGTTCGTGTGAGAAGGAGTTGCCCCCCCCCTTGACGAATGGGGGAGCAGCGGTTTGGCAGGCTCACTGGCGCCTGGTCACCGCGTCTGACGAGCATGGAGACTAGGAGGGCAAGCGATTGGCATTGGTGAACGCGAACTACCTGAAGCTGAAGGGGAGCTACCTCTTCTCGGAGATCGGCCGGCGCGTGCGCGCCTACCAGGAGGCAAACCCGAAAGCGCACGTTATCCGCCTGGGCATCGGGGACGTGACGCGACCGTTGCCGCCGGCCGTGATCGAGGCGATGCATCGCGCCGTAGACGAGATGGGGGCCGCCGAGAGCTTTCGGGGGTATGGCCCCGAGCGCGGCTATGCTTTCCTCGCCGAGGCGATCGCGGCTCACGACTTCGCACCCCGTGGCATCAACCTCACGGCGGACGAGATCTTCATCAGCGATGGCGCCAAGAGCGACACGGCGAACATCCAGGAGCTCTTCGCCGCCGAAAGCGTCGTGGCGCTCACCGATCCGGTCTATCCCGTCTACGTCGACAGCAACGTGATGGCAGGGCGCGCGGGTACCCTCGGGGAGGACGGACGCTACGACCGGCTCGTCTACCTTCCCAGCACGGCGGAGAACAACTTCCGGCCGCCACTGCCAGAGAGCCATGTCGATCTGATCTATCTCTGCTACCCCAACAACCCGACCGGCGCCGTGGCGACGCGCGCCATGCTGGAGGAATGGGTGGGCTACGCGCAGCGCGAGAAGGCGGTGATCCTCTACGATGCCGCCTATGAGGCCTACATCCGCGACGATGGCATCCCGCACAGCATCTATGAGATTCCGGGGGCCCGCGAAGTGGCCATCGAGTTTCGCAGCTTCTCCAAGACCGCCGGCTTCACCGGCACTCGTTGCGCCTACACTGTCGTGCCCAAGGAGCTCCACGCCAACGGACCAGATGGCACTCCCGTGAGCCTCAACGCGCTATGGGACCGACGCCAGAGCACCAAGTTCAACGGGGTGCCGTATGTGATCCAGGCGGGCGCCGCTGCCGTTTTCACCCCGGAAGGCCAGCGGCAGGTGCGCGAGGTGATCGACTTCTACATGGAAAACGCACGGATCATCCGCGAGGGCCTGTCAAGCGCGGGTCTGACCGTGTACGGTGGCGTCCACGCCCCCTATATCTGGGTCAAGACGCCCGACGGCCTCTCTTCCTGGGAGTTCTTCGACCGGCTGCTGAATGACGCCAACGTGGTAGGCACCCCAGGCGTGGGCTTCGGACCGAGCGGCGAGGGCTACCTTCGCCTGACGGCGTTCGGGAAGCGGGAGGATGCCGAGGAGGCCGTCGCACGCATCCGCGCGCGCCTCTCCGCTTGAGGCAGCCAGGAGAGCGCGCCCGAGAGCATCGCAGTGTATACTATGGAGCAGAGCGACTTCGTTTCGACAGATACCGAGGAGAGCTTCAGCTTCATCCTCAACCAGGCCGCGCGCGCGGTCGCGCGCGACCTGCAGGCCCGGCTTCATCCCTACGGCGTTACTCCGGCGCAGTTCAACGTCCTCTCCTGCCTGTGGGAGGATGATGCCCTGCCGGCGAATGTCCTCGCCGAGCGTTCCGGGTTCGACGCCCCGACAATCACCGGCATTCTGGACCGCCTGGAGCGACAGGAGCTGGCGGTGAGACGCCGTGGGAGCGGCGACCGCCGAGTGGTCCTTGCCTGCCTGACAGAGCGCGGCTCCGCCCTCCGAAGCGCTCTCCCGGATATCGCGCGCGCAGCCGACCAGGCTGCCCTCGATGGGCTGGATCCCGAGCGGGTTGCCATCCTGCGCCACGCCCTAAAGCAGGTGATCGCAAACCTTTCGGACGCAACCGGAAGATGAGGCCGGCGCCTATCGCCCCGCGCGAGGGCGCCCACACGCATGGATGGACGCGGCCCGGCT
>DUUU01000391.1 GCA_012841485.1 Armatimonadota bacterium | reverse complement strand
TCTCCTTCATCCGTGGTATGGATGTGCGGTTTGATGGAGGCGTTCCAGGAGTTCCTCTGTGCGCACGCGAGCGGCGAGCGTATAGGCATCGCGTCCGCCATACACGAAGTGGAGGTGCTCGCCCTGCTGGTAGCTGCCGCATGGGAAGACGCAGTGCAGCGGGTCGGGATCTCCCGGACGCAGGGTGCGCTCATACTCGGTCTCTGGCACCAGAATCCGCTCGAGCGTGCCCGCGACGATCTCGGACGGGCGTTCCGGCGTGAAGCGGCGAAAGTCGAGGAGCACCGCGTCGGCGTTGTACTGCCGCGGCCCCTCCAGGAGGCGGTTGCCGGTGTGATAGAGGGCGAGGTAACGCCCATCACCGAGCGAGATGGGAACCGAGCCGGCGCCAACCCACGAGTGCCGGCACTGCGCGTGGCCGGGAGCGCGGAGCACCCGGCCACAGTTGCGCCACTCGCCGGTGGGGGAGTCGCTCACCGCCAGTTCCATGCAGAAGTCGGATGGCTGGCCTACCATTGGGCGGTGAAGCAGAAAGTGGTGCCCGCCGATGGGACCGGGCAGGAGGACGCCATCCTTGTTGGGCCAATGGTTGATGTCGCCCCGCGCGGGGCCCAGCTTCTCCCAGTGGAGCAGATCGCGTGATTGCGCCAGACAGACGCGCATCCTCGCGCCCGAGGGATGTTCCGTGTAACCGCAGTAGACCATGTAGAAGGTGTCACCAATGCGCGTGACCCGGGGATCCTCGGCGCCGTCATAGTCGCAACCCTCCGGATCCTCCGTCGGGCGAATCACCGGATCCGGAAAGCGCCGGAGGAGGTCGAGCTCCGGGGTGAAAACCGCCAGCCCGATAGAGGAGCGCGGCGCCCGAAAGCCGTGGCTTTGCCGCGGCTGCGCGCGATAAAGAATGGCGACCACGCCCTCGCGCGGCGCCGGACGGCCCTCGAGTAGCCTGCGGATGATCGCGCTATCGCCTGGTCCCAGGCGCACGGCCGCGGGATTGTACGTGTGCCCGCTTTCCCATCCCTCGCCCTGCGGAGCCAGAATCGGTTGCCCACCCTTTAGTCGCTCTACCCCCACTCCACACGCTGTCAGCATGCAAATCCCCCTCTTCCCTACCACCATGCGCTGGCCGCGCAGGAGCGGCCGACGCCCACCTTCGCCAATAGCTTCGCGTGCGAAGGGATGGAATCCTTCCTATGCGAAGCATCGCCTGGGATCGCACCAGGGGCGAGCACTCCAGACGGTGTGCGGGCACTGAAAAGGGGGCCTATCCGTGCGTGCGGGCTGATTCAGGCGAGGAGCTTCTTGCGGGCTTTCTCAACGACCAGGCGCATTGCGGCAAGCTGCTCTTCGCGGCCCTCTGGCTTGCGGTACTCTGCGAGGAGCTCCTTCACCTTCGCGTGCGTGCGCTGCAGGAGGGCGGCTTCATCGGCGGGGCCGTTCCAACCGACGCGATCCAGCAGCGTTGGAAGCCAGACGCTATCGCGGAAGTGGCGCAGGGTGTGCTCGCTCTGCAGGTAGTTCGTTTCCAGGCCGATGCCGACTTCGAGGATCGCGTCGAGGCCGATTCTCTCGGGGGTGGGATCGACCTGCGGGGCTAGGTAGCCGGTGGCGGCAGCCATCTCGCGGTCGAGGAGAAGCTGCACGGCGGAGAGCGCGCGCCCCTCGTCGAGGAGGCCACCGCCGGGGCTGGCGGGCTGTCCGGTGAAGGCGGAGACAGTCATCGCTTTGTGCGCCTTTTCGAGGGCGGTGTAGAGGCCAGGCTGCCGGGCGGCGCAGTACTCCCCGGAGCCTACGGCGACCCGCATCCCACACCAGCGGTGGAGGAACTCGACGGTGGCAAAGGCATAGCCCATGGCGTCGGGGGCAGAGTAGCTCACGGAGCCGCTCTTCATGTCGATGGTGGCAGCCCAGATGGAGCCGCTGAGGGGCACGGTGGGGTTGAGGGCGCGCCCGGCAATCCAGGTGGCGATCTGCTCGGCGCTTGAGACGACGACGAAGCCCTCGACGGTGATCGGTGTTGAGGCACCAGCGACCGGCATGGCGGTGAGCCCGGCAGCGGCACCCTCACGCACGCGCCGGACGAACTTGCCCGCGGTATCGCGGTCGAAGCGCAGAGGGTGGGCAAAGCAGGTGGCCCCCCAGGTGTACCAGTGGTCGATGCCAAGAATCTGGCCCATCTCGTTCAGGTAGTCGGCCTGGTCCGCGCGCCAGACAAAGGGGAGGCCGGGAATGGGCGCCCACTCGGCCAGCAGCAGCCCCGCCTCGAATGGCTCCATCAGAGGGGGGACATCGGTGAGCGAGAGGGAGTGGCCGACGGGCTTCCCCGGGTGGAGCACCGCGCCTAGCTGCGTGAAGGTGATGAAATCGCCCGTGCAGGCGTTGCGCTGCTCGCCCGTCTCGAAGTCGTGCGTGATCTGGGCGACCTGAGTGCCGATGCCGGGGAGAGAGGGGGGCGG
>DUUU01000036.1 GCA_012841485.1 Armatimonadota bacterium | reverse complement strand
GGTCATAGGGGCACTGCGGCTCCTGGGCTACGAGAACATCGCGGCAGCAATGCGGTCCATCGCATGGCGACAGGAGGCAGTTCGCCTCGTCTGCGGCTTTGACCCATGATAATCGAAAGGCCCTGCGCGTGTGCCGATGCCGCAGGCCGCCATCGCCGCGTTCGTTTTACCCAGAGCGCGACCGGATACGCCGGTCCATTGCAGCGATCGTATCTCACCAGATGGCAGCGAGAGGCCCCTCCGTGCTCCTCAGGCGGCCCGGGCACGCAGCAAGGGGTGGCCGGGAACGCTCGTCGGGCCGCAGCAGCAGGCATAGTGCTCCGGGGTCATCCCCAGGTCGGCGCCCATTTCGTCCCACATCTCCACCGTCTCCATGCAGATGGAGACGGGCGTGGTTGGACTCACGCGCCGGATCTCGCTCAGGTAGTGGCGCAGGATCTCGGCGCGCCATGCGTGGGGGAAGAGATGCTTGCGGTGGGGCCCGGGAGTCTCCTTTGCGCGCTCCTGGACGAACTCGCGGAAGCGGCTCTCGAAGAGCGAGAGATCCATCGCGGCCATCATCTGGCGGGCGTTCATCCACCCCAGAACATCCAGTGTGAGGAGGTCGGGCTTCACCGAGGCGAAGAGTCTCTCGATCAGCTCGGTGCCCTCGCGCCGCCAATCGGCCACCGGGCAGATGGGAGAGAGCCGGGCACGCACCGTATAGCCGGCCTCCTGGCAGGCGCGCATCGCGGCGATGCGCGCCTCCATCGAAGGCGTGCCTTTCTCGATCAGGCTGGCGCTGGTTCGCGCAGCAAGCGACCAGCTGATGAGGGTCTGCCCGCGATGGTCGAGCTCCAGCAGGTGCTCCACGTTGTCGCTCTTGGTGTAGAGCATCAGGAAGCGATCTCGCTGGCGTGCGAACAGCTCGACCATCACTCGCGAGGCACCATACTCCGGCTCGAAGCAGATCGTGTCTGTCTGGTTATCGAACTTGTACAGCTTCAGCTCGGGGTGCTCCGCCATGAACGCCTCGAGGTGCTCGGCCAGACTCTCCAGGTTGGTCATGATGTTGAGCACACGGCCGACGTGGCAGTAGGCGCACGCGTGGAGGCACCCGTACGCGCCGTGGATCTCCCAGGCTGACTGGCAGACGCACCCCTGCGTGCGCCGCGAAACCGAGCTGTCGCGGTAGCTCCAGGCCCCTCCGCCGTTCAGGCCCCAGATCCGCAGCTCCGGGTACGCCTGGTTGCGCGCTGCGACCACTGCGGGGTCAAAGGTGAACGCATTCAGCACCACGTCCGGCGCGGGGTTCGCCCGTGCGGCTCCGGTGCGGACGCCGGCGTTTTCGCGCCAGGCACGCTCTCGCGCGAGCGCGGCCAGCTCCTGTGCGGAGACCACCCGCGCCTCCGGAGATCCGAACGCGGCCGCCAAACGCCGCGCGCGTTCCCACGCCCGCGGATCCTCCGCGACCCACTCGGTGATGACCACCTTCTCCGCATGTACTGGGTACATTCAGAGCCCCCTTTGCTGCCTTGCGCCCGCGCGGTAGGTCTCGCGCCGCCTCGCCCTGCCGCTATCGGCGCGCCCGCGCCGCCAGGTATTGCTGCACGTTCACGATCCGGCCCGTCTTCTCCGCCTCGGTCGCGGCCAGGATCACCTGCATCGCCTTGATCCCCTCGCGCCCGTGCGTCGTGGGCTGCTTCTTCTCCAGGATGCACTCGACGAAATGGGAGATCTGCCCGTGCATATCCTTGGCGCCGCCGAAGACGTCCATCAACTCCTTCTTGTTGGGATCGAACTCCCAGATGCGGTTCCATCCCGACTTGTCGGACACCTCGACGATCCGCCGGGCATCCGGGAGGTACTCCACGCGCGCGGAGCCCTCCTTGCCGTAGACGTCGATCCTCAGGCGCGTCATCGGGTAGGGGGTAGCCCAGCTTTCGCAATAGGCGCTCACCGCGCCGTTCTCATGCCGGAAGATGGCGGTAGTGGTGTCGTCGCCGCCGGGAATCCACTCATGAAAGGTGAAGGCGTTGCCGACGGATGCCGCCTCGGTAATCTCGCCCACGTTCCAGATGAGCTGGTCCACGTAGTGGCAGCCGTGGGAGAGGAAGCATCCCATCGGGAAGGTCTCGACGCTCTGGCGCCACTTCTGGGGCGGGGTGCCCAGCATCATCGAGGTCTGCGCGTAGGCCTGGTGGATCTGCCCGAGCCGCCCGCTGCGACAAATCTCATTCAGAAGCATGAACTCGCGCCGATAGCGGAGGACGAAGGCAACCATGAAGACGACGCCGGCCTTGTCCGTGGCCTCAATCATCGCCTCCGCCTGATCGAGATCAATGGCCATGATCTTCTCGGAGAGGACATGCTTGCCCGCCTCCGCGGCGGCCACCGTCATCTCCGCGTGCAGGTGCGGCGGCGTGCAGATATCCACCGCGTCCACCTCGTCCAGAATGCTCCGGTAGTCGGTGGCGACCCTGGCGCCGCATTTTTCGGCGCGCGCCCGCGCCTTCTCCTCGTCGATATCGACGCAATAGACGAGCTCGGCGCGTGGCTCTGCCAGGATGCCGTTGATATGCGCGGCGCTGATCCCGCCGCAGCCAATGACCGCGATCCGAACCTTCTCCATGATGCTTTCTGCCCTTCCGGGGAATGAGGTTGGGTCGCTATTCCCCATGCGGCCCCGTGGTTCCTGGTCTCTCGATGCGCCGGCCCGCTCTGCTTGCGAAGAAGGCGAACAAAGGATGCAAGGGCACGAAGGAACTCCTCCGGTGGAGATTGAATGTGGACGCAACACAAGGGAGGTCGCCTATGCTGCGCCTGGTACTCACCCTTCTGATTGTCTCGCTCGCTGCCAGTGCCCATGCTGCCGGCAACCTGGCCGAGACAACACTCGTGCTTCCGTGCCGGCCTGCGCCGGCCCCGATCACTCTCGATGGCACGCTCGATCCCGCCGAATGGGGGGGGGCAATCGAGGTCTCCGGATTCCGTGTCAGCGGCTCTCCGACCCTGGCACCGGAGCAGGTGACGTTGCGTGCCCTCTACGACAAGACGAGCCTGTATCTGGGGGTGCGCTGCCTCGAATCGCAGATGGAGAAGGTGAAGGCGGCGGTGCGCGCCCATGACGGTCCGTTCTGGGAGGATGACGCCATCGAGTTTTTCATCGATGCGAGTCATAACCACCAGAACTACTGGCAGTTCGCCGCGACGGCCGGCGGCGCACGCTACGAGAATCGCGATGGGGATAGCGCCTGGAACGCCGACTGGAAACTCGCCGTAAGTCGGGAGCAAGATGCCTGGGTGGTGGAGGTCGCCGTACCCTTCCACGAGCTGGGCCTCGAACCACCTGCGCCTGGAAGCCTCTGGGGATTCAACCTCTGTCGCGAGCGGCAGGCTGGCGGCCGGCTGGAGCTGGCCAACTGGGCGGATGTGAAACGTGTCTTCCAGAGCCCAGGGCTCTTCGGGCATCTCTATTTCGCACCCGCCGGATGGCAGGCAGATGCCGCTTCTGTGCGCGACGCCGCCCGGAAGGCGGAAGGCCGAGAAACCCTCATCTTTGTCGAGGGAGGCTACTGGCGGGTCCGCGGGCGTCGGGCGCCCGAGCAGCGGTC
>DUUU01000390.1 GCA_012841485.1 Armatimonadota bacterium | reverse complement strand
GGGGGCATCCGGGCCACGGCGCATCATGCGCCCCCAAATAGCCACGCGCGTCTTCTCTTCGGGACACGAGAGCGGCGCCGTGGGGTTCCATCGCGCCAGCTCGCAGAGGCGTGCGCGCGCGACGGGGCCTCGCGCACAAAAAAAGGCCCCTTCTGCAAGAAGATAGAGGCCACCGGTGAGGGCTATTCCCTTATCTTTTGCAGAACTCTTCTGCGCAACGCAAAGGCACCTTACGGCACTTTCTCCGCAGGCTGCCGGGCTTCATCGGGTGCGTTCCCCTCGGCCGCTCTTGATAAGCTGTCATCCCCATTATAGCAAGGCGCTCCCTCGCTGTCAAGCGATACTCTCTGGGGAGTCCTCCCTGGGCGCGTAACACCCGGGCTGGTCTATCGGCCCCCACGGGCTCCTCCGTCATCGCCACGCGGTAGCTCCCCCTCCCTGGGCCCGGCACCGGGAGGCACGAGAGCCGGCCACATGCATCTCGCCAGGGACTTTAGCGCCTTCGGGAAGGTAGCTGAAACCGAAACGCCCGGAGAGGACTCCAACGTATAGCAGGCGGTCTCTCCCGCGTGCCGTATTCGGACGCCTGCTTTCAGCGGGAGGGCGAGGGTATCCGATGCCTCACTGAGAGCGCTCGCGCAGGCCGCGAGCGTCTCCTTGGATCGTGGCAACAAGGGCGGAGGGCGGCGCACGCGCGCGGCGCCCTGAGATGGAGAAGAGGTTATGCATTCGGCAAAGCAGGCCGGCCGGCGGCTGCCAGGAATCGCTCGTTTTTTTGCGATAGTGGGAGCACTCTTCGCGCTCAGCGTGGGCTTGGGCGCCGACGAGAGCCCATCGGAAGAGCCGAAAGAGATAGCACTTGGGCAGAGCCACCTCCCCATCGTCGCGGTGTGTGACGCGGAGCAGTACGACTGCGCCCTCCAGGTGCTCGCGGGCGAGGATGCACGGATCTACTGGGCGTGGCAGGATGCCCGGAACCACTACCGCCTTGATATCACTCGCTCGCAGATGGTGCTCTACCGGGTGCGTGGCGGGCACATCGAGAAGCTCGCCAGCGCCTCTGGCGCCTTCCTTGATGCGCGGGAGCCGATGCCGCTCACTCTGCGTCGGAGCGCGCACGCCCTCTATGTGATCGCTCGCGGGCAGACCGTGCTCGACTGCCTCGACTCCACCTTCTCCGAGGGTCCCGTCGCCGGGAAGCGCCTCCAGGTCGTTGGCTTTCAGCCGGCCGAAGAGGTCTTCTTTAGCGATGATTTCATGCGTACTGAGAAAGAGCAGGAGCTCGGCGATTGGACGAAGGTGAGCGGTACCTGGCAGTTCCACTCCGTTAAGGAGACCAATGTCCATGCCGACTTCCGCCTCAGCGTCAACCCCTTCTCGCTGGGTGGAAAAGACCCCGAGGGCGCGCTGGTCACCGCCGGCTTTCCCTTCTGGTGCGACTATGCCGTCAGCGCCTCCGTCAAGAGCGCGGGCGCCGTTGCCGGCCTTGTCTTCGGCTATCAGGGGGAAGACAACTACTTCCTCCTGCGCATGGATCTGCGTGCGCCCTACCCACGCCCCTCAGGAATTGAGCTGGTTCGCATCACTCCCCAGGGACCGCGAGTGCTTGCCTCCGGCACGGTGCGCGCTGCCTCTGGCGAGTGGTACCGGCTCGGCGTCCAGTCCCAGGGCCCACGCATCCAGGCCGTGCTTGACGGCGACGTGCTGTTCGATTTGATAGAGCCGGGCTGCATTGGCGGACCGATTGGCCTCTACGCGCAGGGCGAGGCCGAGTGCTTCTTCGACGACGTGAAAGTGGAGACGCTGGGCGTCTACACCTTCGACCGCGCCCATTCCTTGCGCCGGAATGGCCGGGCGCTTGGCCAGAGCTGGCGCTTCACCACGGCGCCTGGCGAGCGCATCCAGGGCGATACCGGCCCGCACCACCTCGTGCATGAGGGCACGGAGCTGGCGCGCTACGTTCTCGGCGACCCCGGATGGCAGGGGGGCGTCATCCAAACCCGGGTACGGGCGGAAGGGCCCGGTGGCTGGGCCGGCGTCCTCTTTGGCTATCAGGACGAGCGCAACTGGCGCCTGGCCCGCTGGCGCGTAGCCGATGGATCCGCCGCGCAGAGGGATGCCACGGCGGCCTCCGGAGCGCACCTCCAGTACCTCCGCTGTGTCGATGGCAAGAAGCAAGTCGTGGCCGAATCCACCGCCGCGTTGGAGAACGGCACCTGGCACGACCTTCTGGTGGATTGCACCAACGAGGGCTATACGCACATCTATCTCGATGGGCGGCTTCGCTTGCGCGTGGCCGATTCGGTGCCCGCTCGGGGGCGAGCCGGCCTCTACTCCTTCCGGGCCACGCGCGTGCGCTTTGCCGATATGGCGCTTCGCCTCGCGCGCGACGTGCAGGTGGAGCAGACGATCTCCAACGAGGTTTTCCGCAACGACCCCTTCATGAAGCTGTGGTCGTCCTCGTATGGCCAGTGGTTTCCAGTGAAGCAGGTCCCGAACGTGTACTGGAACAAGGGCGACTTCTTCAACAGCTACCAGATCGCGATGCCGGTCACGCCTGGCCTGGTCCTCGCGTTCGCCACCGAAGGTGAGGATTTTGGCCAGGGATACCGCGTCAGCATCGAGCCGGTGAAGGAGGAGAAGGACGCTTACCGGGTTCACCTGAGCCGGTTGGAGCAGATCGTCAAGACGGCGAAGATCCAGGATGTGAGCAAGGCTCCGAAACTGACACTGCACCGGAGCGGCGATGTCGTCTGGGCCATGCTCGGCTCACGGGAGCTCTTCAGCTTCCACGACCCCAAACCGCTGGCGGGGCGGCGCGTGGGGATCGCGACGCCGGCCAAGTTCGATTTGGCCAACGTAGAGGTGCGCCGCGAGAACGTGGCCGACTACCCCTTCGAGGAGGCGGGTTGCGACTGGGAGCAGTATGGCAACTGGGTCGTGACCAACCGCTTCTCCTGCACGCCCACCTGGTCGCACCTGAGCGCCCTGGCGGATCGCGCCTGCGCCATGTGGAACAAGTACGCCTTCAGCGGCGATCTCACCGTGGAGTTCTATGCCGGGATGCGGCAGAGTAACCAGGCACTCAACTACCCGCGCATCGGCGACATGAACGTGACCATCTGCGGTGATGGCCGGCGCCTGGACAGCGGCTACTCCTACGTGGTGGGCGCATGGGACCCGGGATGGACAGAGAAATGGACGCGGCTTCTCCGGGGCACGGAGGTGGTTGAGCAAACGGACCGCTATCTCGCCCCGCGCGTTCGCGAGTCGTCCGGGGGCCGCCAGATCGAGGTACCCTGGACCGCCGAAGGCCGCCCGATCCATGGCGCGTGGTACTACATCAAGATCCGCCGCGTTGGCGACCGGGTCGAGTGCTTCTTTGACAACGTGAAAGTGCTCTCCTACGAGGATAGCGAGCCGCTGGATGGGCGCTTCCTTGCCCTTTGGACGCAGATGAACGAGATTGTGGTCGCTCGCGCGAGCATCACTTACGAGCACCGTTACGCGCCAAAGCGGCTGCTGGCGCGCGGCACACCGCCCACGCCCCTTCCAGAACCAGCGGGCCCGAAGGGCCCCCTGCCGGTCCTGGCGTCCAACACGCACCCAGGTTTTGTGGAGTGCTTCGAGAGTCAGGGGAGTGCCTGGGAGCCTACCGGGCCCGCGCGTGATGTGGCGGTCGAGCGAGTCGCCGGCGGCCCTGAGGGCAGCCGTGGCTGCTTGCGCGTGACCAACATCGCACCCGGCGGCGACCTGGGCGCCGTGGTGCCTCTCCCGAACGGTGTCGACGCCTCGCGCGCCGTGGTAGAGTTCGACTATCGCATCCCCAAGGACGCAAGGATCCATCTCTACGTCACCCTGAACGGCCGGCGTCACTTCGTGCGCCTCACGGGCACCGAGCCGGACAACCCGATCCTGCCGCTTCTGGGCGAGCTTCCCATCCAGGCTGATGGCCAATGGCATCACGCCCGGTTCGACCTGGGCTATGCCGTCTCGCGGCTCTACCCGGGCAAGCGACCGATTCGCATCGGGGAGATGCGCCTGGGCCATTTCCATGAGGGCTATCTGCGCGCCGGCATCGGCGGCAATGGGCCGGGCGTCTCCTACGCTATCGACAACTTCACCGTGGCGACGGCCTCCGCGACGCCACCCGTGCTAACCTGGTCGCCTCCACGGATGCCCGCTGATGCGAAGCCGGCCACTCAGGCGGCAAAGCCAGAGACAGCCACGCCCACCTTCCTCTTCTCGGTCGACCGCGACCCGCTGGGAGAACCTTCGGGAACGAAGCCAACGACGGAGACGAAGGCTACGCTGCAGGATCTGGACGATGGCCTGTGGTTCGCGCACGTGCGCTGGCTGCAGCCCGATGGCGCCTGGAGCCGCACCGCTCACCTGCCAATCCTGAAGGCCGCACAGCCGCTTTCTCTGCACGCGGCACAGCTCCGAGAGGGCGCTCCCTGGGGCGGCGATCCGATTCTCTTCCGTGTGCAGCCCGCCGCGGGCCCGCACCTTGATCTCTCTCGCCTCGCGGTGACCGTCAACGGCCGCAAACTCGACCGCCCGACGCGCATCGCCGAGTATGACCCAGACAAGCGCCAGCTCTCTCTCGATCTTCAACGCGCCGGCCTCACCCTGGCCGATCAGCAGGCGGTGAAGCTGGAGCTACAGGCGGCAACCGCTGACGGACCGGTGAACACGACAGCACTGAGCGTCACCATCAGCGCCTCCGTCGATAAGCGACCGCCGGATCCCCCGGCGGTCGAATCGCCCGGTCTCTTCGAGGGCTTCGAGGAAGATACCGTATCCTGGACGGGGACAACCGCCCTGGTCACCCGAGACACCTCCACGGCGGCCAGTGGGAAGGCAAGCCTGCGCATCACCAACCCCAGTCTCGCGGCTTCGTTCTCGGCCACTGCTATTGGGAAGAGCTTCAATGTGGGGCGCACCCCCCTCCTCCGCTTCGCCTACCGCGTCCCCGAGGGGGTCTGCATCAACCCGGCCATCGTGACGCGCGAGACTCCGGTTGGAATCCGCTTCACCGACCGGCACGACAGCTACCCGATCGTCGGCGCCATTCGCGATGTGACACGCGATGGCCAATGGCATACCGCCGAAGTCAACCTGCGGCAGGCGCTGGCAGGCCTGCGCTTCCGGCCGGATCAGTTCGACGCCGCCCTGCTCGTGTTTGGCGATCGCGGCTATAGCGCGGCGCCCGCGGGCGCGTCCTACTCGGTGGATGATTTCCAGCTTATTCCGACGGCGAGCGGGGCCGCGGGCATCTCGCTCTCCTGGTCTGCCGCGGATGTGACCGGTATTCAGGCTTACCGCTACAAGTGGAGCGACAAGCCGGACGACACCCCGGACACGGTGCTCCCCGGCAGCACCACCCAGCAGACCTTCCAGGGTATCCCGGAGGGCCTGCAATACTTCCACCTGCAGGCTCAGGACGGCGCCGGCAACTGGAGTGAGGCCGCCCACACGCCCTTCCTGATCGATAACACGCCGCCGCGCCTCGGGCCACCCTCGCCCGCGCCCGGCAAGATGGCGACGTCGCAGTGGACGCTCCCCCTCATCGATGGCGGTGGCTCCGGCTTCGACCCGCGTTCGCTGAGGATGACGGTCAATGGCAAAGCCTATCCCTTGGCGGAGTTTGTCACAACCTACAACCACGCCAAGAGAACGCTGACGTGGGACTGGTCCACGGCGACCGGGCTCTTTGCGGATCCCATCCCCGATGGGCAGACGGTGGAGATGACTCTCGGGCCGGTCAAGGATTTCGCGGGGAATGCCGTGCCTCCGGTCACCTTTCAGTACACCGTGGATCGCGCCTCCGATAAGGAGCCGCCGCGCGCGCCGGCAATCCATGCCGAGGGGCGCACCGTCTTCTGCCACGACACCTTCACGCGCGATGCCGGCCAGTGGAGTCCGTACGGCGGCGGACTGCCCGGTGTCACGCTCTATCTGGACCCGGAACGCGGCGACACGTGCGCGCGCCTGTCGACCTCGGGCAGCTCTTACGGCTACTGGATCCGCACGAGCCCCTTCGATGCGGTGAAAGCGCCGTTCATCTCGTTCGAGTATCGATGCCCGCAGACGGTGAATCTACATCTCGCGCTGCACATCAAGGGGCGATGGTACACCATACCGCTTAGCGGCAAGAATCCCACCCACCGCAACCTTGGCGCGGTGCCCGGCTTCAAGGCAGACGGCAAGTGGCATACCATCGCCTTCAACTACCTCGATATTCTGCGCACTGCCAAGATCACCGGCGATGACATCCAGGTCACGCACCTCGCCCTGTGGCACCAGGGCAGCCGGGGCAGACAGTTCTACGACATCGACAACTTCCAGCTCTTTGGCTCCGGAGCGCCAAACTTCGAGGCCACCTGGAGCGCCGCGGATCCCACCGGGATCCACGCCTTCAGCTATCGAGTCGCTACCGACCCAGAGGAGGGCCTCGCCGCGCAGGGAGGCACCGAGACCACCGAGCGCAAGGTGAGCATCACCGGACTGAAGCCCGGCATGTGGTTCCTGCGCGTGCGCGCCCGCGATGGCGCCGGCAACTGGAGCGCCCCGGCCCTCCTCACCTGGCATGTGCCCGGATAGGAGCGGACTAGGTGGCGCGCGGACGTAAGGATCCGCGCTGCGTGTGAGCGAAGCCCTACGGGCTGGTCTGGATAGGCCCGTAGGGCCTTTGCTGGTAAGCAGCACGGCTCTTCAGGCGCGTGCGCCTACCTGCTCGCGCGCTACGCCCGCGCCACCGAGATCACCCGCGCAACCCTGGACTCTTATCCATCCAAGGAGCGATCAAGGATCCCACGCATCGGCCTCGGGCGAAGGAGAGTCGGCTTGCATCCCGCCCTGGCTTCCCCGGCATGGGATTGACGAAAAGAGGCGCGCCGGGCTATGATGGGAGCGCCAGGAGAGCAACGAGAGGAGAACGTGGCGAATGACGATTCAGATTTTGGGAACGGGCTGCGCCAAGTGCCGGAAGCTCTACGCCAACGCGCAGCAAGCGGTTGCCAACGCGGGGCTTGATGCCCAGGTGGAGAAGGTGGAAGAGCTCTCCGCCATCCTGGCGTTCGGCGTGATGATGACCCCCGCGCTGGCGGTGGACGGCAAGGTGAAGTCAGCCGGGCGCGTGCTGTCGCCGGATGAGATCAAGAAGGTACTCAGCGAATGAAGCATCAGCACTATCGTGCCGTTGTGCTTGCCGCGCTCGCCATCGCCATGATCGCGGTCGTGGCCATGCGCCGGCCGGCTGGGCCCGACGTCTCGGCGCAGGCAGGCATCCCCCGCCTGCTCGAGCTTGGCTCGGTCAGCTGCGTCCCGTGCAAGATGATGGAGCCGATTCTTGAGGAACTGCGCGTCGAATACGCCGGGCAGCTGCAAATCGACTTCGTCGATGTATTGAAGGAGAAAGAGGTGGCTCAGGAGTTTGATATCCAGACCATCCCTACGCAGATCCTCTTCGATGCCTCGGGGAAAGAGATCTACCGGCACGTCGGGTTCTTCCCAAAGGAGGAGATCCTGGCTGCCTTCCAGGAGCATGGCGTCTCCCTGACGCCGCCCGCGCCGGCTCCCTGAGCATTGAGCAGGCGCATCGTGGCGGTCCGGGGGTGCGCCTCAGCCCCCATTGCTCCGGGGAGCGTAGAGCGCCGTGACCTCGCGGATGAAGTCTGGGCTTTTCAGCGGCCTCTCCAGGCGGTACTGCATGTGCGCGCGCAGAATGCGCTCCAATCCGCGCCGGATTTCCGGCGATGCGTGGTCGGCGAGGGCAGCGAGCGCGTCCTCCCGGGAGGGCGGGATGTGTAGAAGCGTTCGCCCCAGGGAGAGCGTTCCCTGGCCCGCAGGCAAGGTGTCGGCAGAGCGCCGGCGATGCGCCGGACAGAGCACACCCCCCAGCGCGGGACTGAATGGCGCGGGATCCGCGCGAATCTCCGTGCCGCAGATGGCGCAATCGACCAGGTGCGGTCGGTAGCCAACCTCTGAGAGGAGATGCATCTCGAAGCAGTGCGTCACCAGGTCCGGGTGCGCGCTTTGCTCCAACGCCCGCAGCGTGTTCACAAGGAGCCAGAAGAGCTGAGGGTGCGGGTCACGCTCTTCCGTAAAGCGATCGACCAACTCTGTCATGAGGGAGGCGTGCGCGATGCGCGTGAGGTCGTTTCGAATACCCTGGAAAGAGTCGGCAATCTCCGCCTGGGTGATCACATCGAGACTGCGGCCAACGGCAAGCTGAACCCGGCTGTGCGTGAAGAGCTCAGTGGCGCCCGCGAGCTTGCTGATCGGCTTGCGCGCCCCCTTCGCTACCGCGTTCAGCTTGCCGCGCTCCAGTGTGCAGAGGGTGAGTATCTTATCGTGCTCGCCCAGGTTGATCCGGTGGAGCACAACAACCGGCGTGGTGTATACGCGCAGCGTCAACGCCTATCTCCGTCTCGATCCAACAGGCACCTTTTCCTCACGCGCGATGAACTCCTCGACAATAGGCACGCTCGCCGACAGGCCGATCCGACTGGCACCGGCGTTCAAAAGATCGATGGCAAAATCGAGGGTTCGGATTCCCCCGACCGCTTTGACCCCCATGTTGGCCCCAACCGTCCGGCGAATCAGGCGAAGGTCATCCGTCGTCGCCCCTCCCGGAGCGTAGCCGGTGGAGGTCACCAGGAACTCGCCGCCAATCTCGCGCACCAACTCGGAGACGAGCACCACCTCCCGCTCGGTGAGGTAGGCCGTCTCCAGCACGAACTGCGTCAACGTCGTCTGCGCCTCCTGGGTCAGACCCGTCAGGTGGGACGCGTAGAGGACTTCCTCAAGGTCGCGCCGGAAGCGGGTCATGTCGCCCGATTTGAGGGCGCTGATGTTGATCACCGCCTGCACCTCCTGGGCGCCCATCGCCACCACCGTTCGCATCTCATACACCTTGACGCGCGTCGCGGTCGCCCCGAGGGGGAAGCCGACCACCGTCCCCACCTTGACCTCGCTGTTTGCGAGACGCCGCTCCACGTGCGGCACCCAGTAGGGATGAACCACCACGGACGCGAAGTGGTATTGCTCTGCCTCGTCGCAGGCCCGCAACACATCATCGAGCGTCGCCTCTGGACGCAGGACGGTGTGATCGATCGCCTTCACCAGATCCGTTCGATGTAGCATAGTGAGAGACTCACCTCCCACTTCGTGGTTCCCCGGCGCCGTGCGGCTTACACCGTCCTGTAGCGCGGAGCAGGCCCGTCCATCGCCCGGGGCGAACGCGCCGCGTCTCCGCCGCGACACCCTCAGCCGATGGTCACTACGACCCAGAGGTAGGTTGCCAGACTCAGCGTATTGGCAACCGCGGCAGTCACCGAGCCGGATACCGCTGATGGATCGTGCCGCAGCGCGAGCGATAGGATGGGGAGCCCTCCTCCCACGACGCCCGCGGCAACGCCGACGAGGAAAACCGCCGCTCCGAGAACGGTGCCGGTCGGCTGGAGCTGCTGCCAGTCGCCCAGCAACCACGCAAGCAGCCCTCCGGCGGCGGCGGCGACGAGCGCGGTGCTGAGGATCTCGCGTCCGACTGCTCTTCCCAGGCTGGCCGGGGCGGGGTCGCGCCGTATAGCGCCGCGAATGGAGGCCATCACCTGCCCGGTGACCACCTCGCTCACGACGAGCACCAGCGGGATGAAGAGGAGGTAGTCGATACGCACCTGGAATGTCTGACGGTAGGCCGCCAGCATGGCAGCGGCGACAAGCCCGGCGCCCATGGCGATCGTGGCACGCCGCAAGCGGACCTGCGGGGCGGACTTGGGGCGCTCCCTCTGCTCCTCGGCACCCGATGACACATGGAGGATCTCCTCGGTCGCCTCCTCCTCGAGCACCTCAAGAACGGCGCCGGCGGTGATCACCCCGAGCATGCGCTCCTGCGCGTCCACGACCGGCAGCGCCAGGAGGCTATAGCGCGCCACCAACTCCGCTGCCTCGCGCTGATCGGCATCCACACCAACGCGGATCACATCGCGCGTCATGATCTCTGCGATGCGCGCCTCGGGCGCGGCCACGATCAGATCGCGCAGCGAAACGACTCCGGCCAACCGGCCGGCCTCATCACAGGCGTAAAGGTAATATGCCACTTCAGGCGCGGGGGGATGAGCGCGCAGATCCTCTATCACCTCCGAGACGCGCTTCTCGGGCGAGACCGGCATGAACTCCGTCGCCATACGCCCGCCCGCGGTGTTCTCGGGATACTCAAGGAGTTCACGCACCTCCTCTGCATCCTCGGCATCCATCCCCGCCAGGAGCGCATCCGCGGCTTCATCGGGCAGGTCTCGTAGAAGGTCCGCGGCCTCATCGGGAGCCATATCGCCCAGAATACGCCTGGCGCGCTCTGGATGCAGCAGGCGCACCATGGCGACTGCGTCCCTCTCGCCCAGCTCCAGGAGCAGCGCGCCCGCGGCATCATCTGCCAGCGTACGGAGGATGGCGCCCCGGTCCTCCTCGCCCAGGCGCTTGACGACATCGGCCAGATCGGCCGGCAATACCGCGCTCAGGCGCTCGCAGAGGAGCCCCTCATCACCAGAGGCGAGCGCCTCCCTGATCTCAGCCAGAACATCAGAATTCATAGTGCCGCCAGTCTCATTATATCCGGCGGAGTCCCTCGCTGTCAACGCGGGCCCGGCCCACGGTCGTCCGCTTGCGGCAAACGCCTGGGTTCCAAACAGCGGTTTGCCTAATTTCCCCGAATATGCTACAATAGACACGAGTGTGAGAGGTTGCGCCCGTAGACGAGCCTCTCTTGTGGGAAGGAACCGCTGTATGAAGGAGCTCACGGAACGCCAGCGCCAGATTCTGCAGACGATATACGACCAGCAGCGTGCCAGCGGGTATCCCCCCACCGTGCGCGAGATCGGTGAGGCGGTCGGCTTGAGCTCGAGCTGCACCGTGCAGAAGCATCTGAATGCCCTGGAGAAGAAGGGGTTCATCAAGCGGAACCCAACGCGCTCGCGCACCATCGAGATTGTGCGATTTCCTGGTGCCCGGCACGGCATGCAGCGCGGGGTGGACGTCCCGCTGCTGGGCACAATCACGGCCGGCCGGCCCATCCTTGCTCAGGAGCACGTGGAGGGAGTCTTCTCGCTACCCCAGGAGCTGGTGGGAGATGGCCAGCTGTTCATGCTCCGCGTGCGCGGCGATAGCATGATAGGCCGTGGCATCCACAATGGCGATTATGTCGTGGTGCGCCAGCAGCAGACGGCTCGGGATGGCGAGATCGTGGTTGCCCTTCTGGGCGAGGAGGCTACCGTCAAGACCTTCTACCGTGAGCCGGATCGCGTGCGCCTGCAGCCGGAGAATCCCACGATGGCGCCCATCTATTGCACCGACCTGTCGATCCTCGGCAAGGTAGTGATGGCGATCCGAACGTTCAACTGACGCTCAGGGGGTAGCAAGGCCGGCGCGCACCATCGCCAGGTGTGCCAGGAGATAGGCTGTCTGCGACTCAGCGCCCTGGTTGCCGTTGACACCCTCGGGTGTCAACCCGTCGTAGCACGCTCCCGATTCTGGATTGACCATGATCTGCCCCAGAGCATTCCGCCCGAAGAACCAATCCAGCGAGAGCGTGGCCAGCTCCTGGTAGCGCTCGTCCTGGAACACCCGCGCCGCGGTGAGATAGAGGAGCACCATCCCCATCACATCCACCGGCTGCTGGTCGAACCACGCCCGTGTGCCGCCGCGCGCATACCAACCATGACAGCCGATCGGTTGAAGCACTCCATCCACCACCAGGACCTCGGTCAGAAACTCCAGCGCCTCGCGCGCCACGTCTCGACACTGCTCATTCCCGGTCAACTCGAAACCGCGCAGCAGCGCATGGGGCAGCATCCCGTTTGAATAGGTGAGCGCGTTCTCGAACCAGCGCCACTCATCGGAACGGTGGCGTTGATAGGCCGCGAGGAGCTGGATGGAGAGCCGCTCCGGCAGCCCGGCGATCACCGGCGATTCCGGCCACTGCCGCGAGTAGTAGGCCACGCCCATCATGCTAAACGCAATGGCGCGCAGGCTTCGCAGGCTTCGCGCCCAGGGCACCGCGTCTTCAAAGACCTGCTGAGCCGCACGTCGGATCTCCAGCGGTGCGGTCGACCCGGCGACATAGCCGGCGGCCCAGAGCGCGCGCCCGTGGGAATCCTCCGAGCCGCGCGCGTCGATCCACCGGCGGTCATAGGACATCAGGTTGTGGAAGTAGTTGTCCGGGGTGAGCGCGTGGTAGAGAAAAGCGAGGTAAGTGGCCGCGCTAGCCAACGCCTCGCGGGATCCCGTGCGCTCATACTCCTGGATCGCCACCAGTAGCGCGCGCGCATTGTCATCCGTGGTATAGCCGGTAGGCCGGTTTGGCACCCCGTACAGAGCATGTTGGATCACCCCGGTGTCGTCACTCAAGAGCCGGAGGTAGCTCAGGTTGGGCTCCGGGTAGCGGGGTTTGTCCCCCTTCACGCTGCCGCCCTCCGGCCGGGCATCACGCGGTGGAAGGCATCCAGGTATTCGATGGCAACGTTGTGCCAGGTCATCTTCCGGCCCCACTGGTAGCAGTTGTCCTCGAGACAGGTGCGCAGGGGCGCCTCCCCGAGGATGCGCGTGATCGCCTCCGCGATGCTCCCCGGATTTCGGAACTCTGCCAGGAGACCCCGATTCTCGGAGAGGGAGGATTGGGCATAGAGGTACGGAGTGGAGACGATGGCCCGACCGCAACCGATGGCATACGCCAGCGTGCCGCTGACGATCTGGTCTGGATTCACGTAGGGGGTCACGTAGACGTCGGTCGCGTTCAGGTAGTTGACCAGTTCTTCGAGCGTGAGGTAGCGGTTATCGAAGCGCACATGCCGGCGGACCCCAAGACGGCGCACCCACTCGTCCAGCTCGTTCCGATACACCTCCCCCTCGTGCCGGCGCACCGAGGGGTGGGTCTCGCCCAAGATAAGGTAGAGCGCGTCCGGAAAGCGCCGGATCACCTCCGGCATCGCCTGAATGACGTACTCCAGACCCTTTCCGCGGCTCACCAGGCCAAAGGTGGAGATGATCTTGCGCCCGTCCAGACCCAGGTTCTTCTTGGCCACTTCAATAGGAATCCGGGGCACGTTCGGAACACCGTGCGGGATGATGCGCAGCTTCCGCGTGTCTACCTTGTACACGTCATCCAGGATATCGCGAGCGATATCGAGCATCGCCACCACCACATCGGAGTACTCGAAGATCGCCTCGACGCCCGCGCGCATGGCGCCCCACGGCTGGAGCACCACCGTGTGCAGCGTGGTGACGATTGGCTTGCGCAGGGCGGCCATAAAATCGATCAGATACTCGCCTTCCGGACCACCGAAGATGCCAAACTCATGCTGGATGCTGACGATATCCACCGGCTGGCTGTTGATGTACTCCGCCGCCTCCTGGTAGCTCTCCTTCTCCTGCTTCGAGATGGTGTGCTTGACGTAGCGGTGATCGTAGCGCAGGATATGGCCTTCCTCATTGATTGCCACCACGCGCGGCTCTGAAAAGGGGGTGAATTTCTGGATGGCGGTGACGAGATCACGCGTGAACGTGGCGATTCCGCACTCGGCCGGGGGATAGGTGGCCACGTACGCGACGTTGACGCGGTTGAGCACCTCGTGCAGGAACCGGAACATCCCCAGATCTTCTACTCTCACTCCTCTTTCTCCAGTCGCTCCAGGTTTCGGCGCGCGGGCTCGTCGCCCGGGAACTTCTCAACGATGGCCCGCCAGGCGCGAAGCGCGTCTGCTTTGCGGCCCATCTTCTCGTAGGCATGCGCTAGCATGTGCTGCTTGGCCGCAGGGGCCTCCAGCTCCACGCTCCGGCGGAAATAGTGCACGGCCAGTGGGTAGTTCTTCGTGTCGAAATAGAAGAGCCCCAGATCGAAGAAGGCGTCCCAACGCTCCGGGTTGTCCTGGATAGCCCGGTGATGCAGGGCCAGCGCCTCCTGCGGCCGATTCAGCCCCTGGCGCAGGAGCCACGCCAGCGTGTTGAGGCCCTCGACGAAGTGTGGATCCATCCGGACGACCAGCCGGTTGATCCGCGTCGTCGTCTCGTAGTCGCCGTGGTGGAAGAAGCGATCCGATCGCTCCCATAGTCCCTCGACGACCTGATCGAGGACCGCGGTTGCGGTCGCTTCCGGGTCCGCCGCCGCGGAGTGTGCCGGCCCGGGCACACAGACCAGGGCGGCGATCAGCCCTGCCACGGCACACGCCACGCAACAGCGATGCCTGTGCCCTGCCTTAATGCGCGCGTATCGCAATGGTTGCATCGACGCTCTCCTGAAGCCCCGTCATTTCGAGCGACAGTTCCTGCAGGCTGCGCGTCACCGCGTCGGTGACGTCGCCTGCATGCCGTAGATCAGCCGCTTGCAGCTTGATCACTTTCACCTCTGCCGCCTCGAGGCTTGAGAGGACGTTGGCGATCTGAGCTTGCACGCGCGCGAGGCAGAGCGAGAGCTCTTCATAGTCGCGTAGCTGCTCCTCGCGGGCCTGACGCGCTTGCAGGTACTGGTCGCGAGCGAACTCGTCATCCGAGGCACTCGCCTGCTCCTCGAGCGTCGCCAGGCTCTTCTCCAATTGTTCCCGATTCTCGCGCTTAAGAAACCGGTCGATTTGTGTGGCGCGCTCTGCCAGCGCACCCAAGCGCGCCACCACCTGATCCGCATCCGCCTTAAGGGGGGCCATCACCCGCCCGAGGGGGTGTCCTGCGCCGGTTGCCGCCTCGTGGATCCGACGCCTCGCCGCCTCGGCTTCCCGAAGCTGCCCGGCATAGGGCTCCGCGATCCGTTCGGGCTCCATCTCGGCCGGCGTGGCCCGCACCCCATCCGGGCCCCAGACGTCGTAACACACCAGGATCACGTAGACCACCAGACCGAAGAGGCCAACCGCGCGAACCAGCGGGTCGAGGGCCATCAGAAGCGAGAGGAGGAAGAGGCCGGCATGTAGCGGCCGAAATGCGGATCGAACAACACCACTCAACGAATTCCTTTGGGGCTTGCTCTCCATGTCATCCCTCACGGAAGATGGGTGCGCGGGGGAAAGAGTGCCCCCGACGCCTCCAGGCCTCCTCTCGGACTTCGTTTCACCAATGGAGTGCTCTCGCGCAGGGCATGCCGCCCCACGGAGCGGACGATCTCACACCCTGGTGCGTCACACCCTATTATACCATGGGTCGGAGGGAGCGGCAAGGTCGCTCCCCACGGAGGCGGGGACGGACGCGGGTTGGGGTGGAGGTCACGCGCTGGTGACCTGCCGCCGGCGCTGCTGTTCACCAGCCCCCCTACCAGCGTGAGCCTGAACGCTTGCCAGGGCAGGAGAAGGGGCGACGGGCGCGAACAACCCGGAGTGTGAGTAACGTGACCTACAGGATCTTCTACCAGGTGACACGTGCCCTCTTCTGGACTCTCTTCACTGCCCTCGGGGGCATCCGCGTCGAGGGCCGCCGGCACCTACCCAGGCGCGGCGCCGCCATCGTCGCCGCCAACCACCTCAGCAACGCCGACCCGCCTGCGATCGCGGTCGCGTCCGCGCGCGGCCCCTACTTCATGGCCAAGGAAGAGCTTTTCGAGATTCGATTCCTGGGGCCGATCATACGCGCGCTCCATGCGTTTCCGGTCAAGCGAGGCACCGCCGACCGCGCCGCGCTCCGGCGTGCGGAACAGCTTCTGAGCCAGGGCGAGCTGGTCGTCATCTTCCCGGAGGGTCGCGAGAGCGAAACGGGCGAACTCATCGCGTTTCAGCCGGGCGCCGCGCTGCTGTCTCTGCGCGCAGGTGTCCCCGTGATCCCCATTCGGCTGGAGGGCACCGATGGCGTGATGCCCTATGGCACCGTCACCCCCCGGCGTTCCCCGCGGCCGACAGTCGTTCGCATCGGTCCCCCGCTCTGTCTGGACGACCTGCGCGATCACCCGGATCGGAGGCAGGCGTTGACGGAAGGTGCCGAGCGCATCCGCGCCGCCGTCGCCGCGCTCGCGGATGGTTAGCCCCCATTCCAGCCGAATAGAGAGGCACTATGGAGATACACGAGATGCAGGCGGAGGTTGACCGGTGGATCAGCCAGTTTGAGGAAGGCTACTGGCATCCCCTCTCGCAACTGGCACGGCTCACCGAAGAGGTGGGCGAGCTGGCGCGCGAGATCAACCACCGCTTTGGCGAAAAGCCGAAGAAGCCCGAAGAGGCGGAGGCGGACCTGGCGCTTGAGATCGCCGATGTCCTCTTCATCCTGGTCACCCTTGCCAACTCCCAGGGGATCGATCTGGAGCGTGCCTTCCGCGAGATGATGGAGAAGTACCGGGCTCGCGATAGCGAGCGCTGGACGCCGCGCTTCCCCCCCACCCCGGAGCCACCGACCGGCGCAGAGCCTACTCCACAATGATCTCGACGTTGGCGCGCGGGATGACGACGTGCTCCCCACCGTCGAGATCCGCTCCCAGAACGCGCACGCTGGCACCCGTTGGAATCTGCTGCGGGTCCGGCGGGAGCGCGGCCACGCGCCCGAGCCGGCCGAAATAGGGCTCGCGGATGATGCGGATGCGCGTGCCTACCTCCAGGGCACTCTCATCCTCGGCGCTCACCAGGCCAGCCTGCGCATCCTGCATGCGCGGCACGATGATCTCCGGACGGATGACGCCCGCGCGGATCTGGGTCGCCCCGTTGATCGACGCGCGCCGGCCGTCCAGCGACCGCAACAGCTCGAAGGTGCGTTCGGCCATGCGAATCTCGCCAAAGCCCTCCGTCACCATCAGCGTGAGGTGGATGTTCTCATGCCCGGTGATCGCGACGCCGATGTCGTGCCCGAGGAACTCCATCAGCTCCTGATCGATCACGCCCCCAGCCACTACGCCCGCGGCGCCGGCCTTCGCGGCCGCGCGCAGCGCCGCTCCCGTAACAAGCGAGCCGCCGATTAGGATCTCGCCGGCGCACTCCGCGGGCACCTGCGCCTCATCCAGGGGTTGATCCGGGCCGGACGCAACCACTCGCAGCTTCCCCTCGCGCTCGCCGCCAACGCCGAAGATCCCCTGGATGAACGCTCCGCGCGCCTCGACGACCACGCCCTCTGCGGGAAGCACTTCCACGACGGTGCCCTCCACATACGCCGGCATCTCGACGGGAATCGGCGCCTCGCGGATCGTGATATTGCCGGAAGCGTCAGAGATGGACTCGATGGTGCCCGTGATGGGAGAGGTGACAGTGGCGCGAAAGAGTCCGAAGAAAGAGCGCGACTCTGCCAGCAGCTCGCCCTTCTGCACAGGTGCGCCTATCTGCTTCACGAGCACGCGCTCGATCTCGCGCGGCTCGATGCCAAGGATCTGCGCGGCGCGCACCATTTGCGCATTCCCTGGAATCTCCGTGCGCGCTACCGGGGTGCTTGGCTCCACATGATCGCCCGGGGCCACCAACACCTGGCCCTTCAACGGCAGTCTGCGCGTCTTCTGGATGGTGATAAAAGGGCTCACCTTGAGCCCAGGGGTATATGCACTGCCCATTCACACCTCTCCCACCGCCCACAATGCCACCAACCGGAACAAGAGTCTCCGGGTACCGGTTTCAACACAACACCCCTATTATAGCACAATGCTTCGTCCTTCGTCATCCGAGGCGACAGGCTCCCAGGGATTCCGACATAAGGAATCCGAAGCCTCGGAGGGAGCGCGCAACCCGGCGCGCGGCGATAGATCACCGCGCTGCTTGCGAGCGAAGCCCTGCCGGGAACCGGACCTTGGGCTGTTCTGTCGAACCGCTTCGAGGTTCCCCACGTTCGCAATGCGGAGGGCCCGTTCTCAACCTCGGGGCGGTGTCACAGCCCAAGGTGCCCTCTCTCCCATCCGCATCCGTCCCCTTCCTCCGTGGTATCGACGGATACCGGCGCTATGCCCCCGTGTCGATGGCGAGGGTCGTCAACGCATAGGGCGCCAGGTCGAGCTGGATCTCGTCTCCGGAGACGGGGAGCGAGGCGAGGCGCTGCCCGAGGAGATCCTCCATCCAGGCGGAGCGAACCCCGGCCTGGAAGGAGACGCGGGCGCGTTGGGGTCGGCCTTCCGTCTCCTCCAGCCGCAACCGCACCGTGCTTGGCCCCGTTCGGCGCAGGGAGAGGAGACGCACGGACTCCGGCGTGATCCGGACGAAACCGCGTGCTGGCTGGCGCTCGTCGCCTAGGGGGTTCGGCGCGCGCATCTCCGCGTAGAGCGGCTGTTGAAGCGGAGCGGCGGCCTGGCGAGCCGCCCGGCTGTCTAGGCCCCCACCCGGGCGGAGGTGGATCGAGTAGGTGAAGGTGTCCAGGATCTCCTGCCACAAGGCGCAGTCGGTATCGAGCTGGTTATGGTAGAGCCATCCAAAGAGGTGACTGGTCCCGGCGGTGAAGGCGAGCATCTCCAGCCACTCGCCGGTGCGGATACGCCCGAACTGGAACACCGGGGCATCGGGCGAGGTCACGGTGATGCCACCGGCCTCGCTGGCCAGATCGATCCATGACGGGCAGTAGAAGGCATCCTGCATGGCTCCCGGAAGCAGATCCTCCGCGGGTTCCACCAAGCCAATCGCCTGCTCGAAACGGAACTCGGCGTTCCCGCCGGCGAAGGGGAAGCCCACATAGCAGCACTCCTTGGCCGGCGTCTCGGGCTTATCGACGCGGACACGGAGATCGATGCGCGGGGCGTGCGCGTAGAGAATCACCTCGCGCGTCACCCGAATCGCGCCGCTGGGGCCCTCGATCACGCCGTGCATGACCACGCTCTGCGCCACCGGCCCCCAGAGGCCGATCCGCCAGCCCACCGGCCGCTCCGGGACGGAGACCCGCGGCCACTCCTGACCCATCCCCGCTTTCTCCATGCCAAAGGCAACCGCATCATAGCGGTGATACAGAAACTCGCCGAACCCTATGCCACTCGCCTGATCCAGACGCTCTCGCCCGCTCCGCTTGTCGTAGATCGACGTCACGAACCCAGTCTCGGAGTCGATGCGGAGGCGCAGGGAGTCGTTCTCCAGCTCCAGGCGCGGCTCGCTGCTCCCGGAATCGGGAGGCGTGCCGAAGCGGGGGATCAGACGCCGGTAGCCACACGCGGGCACGGTGGGCGCGAGGAGGAGATACCGCCGGTTGCCGATGCGTTGGCAGGGCACCGGCTCGCCCGTCTGGGCGTCGGTCAGGCCCGCGAGTTCCGGGCCGCCTCGCCCAAGATAGAGCTCCACCGGCTCGGAAAGCGGCACCGGCGAGGGATTCCACACCACAACGAACGGCTCCGCGCTGTGTATCGACGCGCCCAGGCGCTGGCGCGCGGCGCGTTCCAGGCGTTCTGCATCCTGGCGCGCGGCCTCGGCGTAGATCCGCTTGCAGGCCCACGACTTGCGGTGGCGGTCATAGGCCGCGGCACGGGTGGAAGCCTCCGCATCGAGCGAGTTCTCCCATCCCCACGCGCTCAGCCCGTAGGTATGGTCGGAGTAGAGCTGCAGGTTGGCATGGATCTGATCCACGCGCGCCGGGGCCTCCGGATCCGGCGATGGTTCCCGCTCGAACGCGGCATAAGTCTCTGCCGCATCCAGGGTGCGCTGTGCCTGGCGATACTGCTTCAGCGGGCTCGGCGTTGGATTGGCGCGCATCACCCAGGGATCGGTGAGGATACCCCGCAGGACCGGGATGCGGTCGCCATAGCGCGCTTCCATCTTCCGGAGAAAACCACAGGGTGTTGTGAGCTGGATCGGCGGGATCTCGCCCGTGGCGTTGATGCGCGCGATCAGTTCGATCAGGCCCTCATCGGGCCCGCCGTTATCGCTCGCGTACTGGAGCATGACCTCGTCGTAGGGATAGCCGTCGTTTTCCAGGCGCGTCTCAAGCTGGGCAAATCGCTCGCGGGCGGTCGGCACGCCGTCGCGCCTGCCTCGCGCCAGCTCCTCGCGATAGGGTGGGATCAGGTGGATCGAGGCCAGGCCATACACGGCGCGGACAGCGGTCAGTTGCTGTGGACGCACCTGCCGGTCCTGGCCCAGGTTCCAGACCAGAACCCGGGCGCCGTCCTTGCTCTCGAGGTAGAAGAGATACGGCAGATCGGCCCACGGGAGGTGTACCTGAAACCCGCCCACCCCGGCGATCAGGTAGCGTACGCCGAACCCTTGCAGGATGGTAGGCAGCCGGCCGGCATAGCCCCCGATGTCGTCAATGGTGGCCGCCTCGACCGAGAAGCCCTCCCGGCGCGCCAGCTCCGCGGCATACCCGATGCAACGGATCAACTCCTCGGCGCATGCCAGCTCCGTGAGCGGCTGAGTCAGGCAAGCCTGGGTTTCCACCCAACCGGCGCGCAGGGCGTGCAGCAGCCGCTCGCGGTGCGCGCGTGGCCGGCAGCGCAGGTACTCCTGCACCAGCAGCGCCGACTCGCACGCCCAGCGGAACTGGCGATCCTCGGGGAGATCACCGTTGCCCTGGCAGAGAGCGAGTGCCCGATCCAGATGCGCGAGGTGCTGCTCCAACACTTCGCCTGGCAGATCGGTGTAGCCGATATCCATGTGCGTATGGTGGATGAGGTGAACCGCGCTCAGTTTCATGCGGGAGGAGTTCCCGCGCCTGCTGCGAATCTCCTCTTCACAACTGCAAGCACATCAGCGAGAGGGGAGCGCCATGATCGACCTGTTTCGTGCCGAAGATGATGCCCGCATCGGCCGCATCAGCAAGGAGGCTCTGGAGTTCCTGATCGCCCACCTGGAGGAGGAAGACAGCGAGGATACGGACTATTACGTCGATCACGATACCCTGGAGTTCTTGAAGGAGCACAACCCGCCCCAGGGGCTGATCCGCCTGCTGGAAAGCGCCCTGGAAGGCCGCGACGGCCTCGAGGTGTATTACCGATCCCAGGAGACGCCCTGAGCAGGGGGCGCGGCTACTCTTCACCCGTTTCCGGTAGAAGCGCTCTGGATGCCGCGCGCTGCTGGGACAGCAGTTGGGGAATGGAGCCAGCAACCGCGTCCAGATCGAACGGTTTCGTGATGTAGGCATCGGCGCCGCCGGCCAGGACGGCACGCACCGTCTCGGGGGTATCGTAGGCGGTCATGACGACGATCACCACCGGGTGGTGCTCTTCGCGGACGCGCTTCAGGAGATCCATCCCCGGGAGCGCCGGCATGCGCAGGTCAAGAAAGAGCAGATCGAAGGCGTTTCGCCGGATACGATCCAGAGCCTCGGCGCCGTCATGCACGGCTTCCGCGAGATACCCATCGCGAGTCAACCGCGCCACCAGGATACGGCACAAGTTCTGCTCATCATCTGCCACCAGAATCCGCACCGGGTCACCCACCCGTCTCTCTTCCCCTTTCTTGCCCACGCACCGGGGCGAGCCTCCCGGTGGGTCTGTACTCCCTCCCCGCGCGTTCTCCGCGAACGCGCGCGCATCCTACCGGCCTACAAATCAGAAATCGCAAGATTGGTGCCATCGCTCTGGGGGCTTGGAGATTGACGCCCTACCCCACGGAGGGTATAATGGGGCCACCATGAACAGTAAGCCGTATCTAGGGGAGTCGTGGAGAGAAGGGGTCCGCCGCGTCCTTTGGATCGCGGGCATGGCTCTGTTGCTCGGGGCCGTGTTCTTCGGATCGGAGTTGATTCGTCTGTACACCGACTGGTTGTGGTTCCTGGATGTGGGCTATCGCGATGTGTTCGTAAAGACCACCGTGATCAAGATCGGGCTCATGGTTGCCGCAGCCCTGCTCTTCTTCACGCTCATCTACGCGAACCTTCTGGCGGCCCAACGTCTCACCCCACGGCCGGCGCTCTATCTGGATGACCAACGTCAGTTTCGGGTGACGCTAACACAGTTTGGCCGGCAGGGGCTCTCCATCATCCTCCTGATCGTCGCAGTTGCTGTCAGCCTCACCGTCGGCCTGGCGGCGGCGAAGGGGTGGTATGACTACCTCTTCTTCCGCAACCCCGTGCCGTTCAACCAGGCCGATCCGATCTTCAACCGCGACATCAGCTTCTACGTCTTCCAGCTTCCCTTCTTGCGCTTTGTCTACCGCTGGCTCATGGTGGGGCTGGGCCTCAGCTTCTTCGCCGTCGCGGCGCTCTACTGGTTTGATAGGGGAGTGGATTTCATCAACGGTCAGGCGCGGATCGCCACGCACACGCGCGTCCACCTCTCGGCGCTGCTGGCGGCGATCCTCCTCACCAAGGCCTGGGGCTACTGGCTGGCACGCTATGAACTGCTGTTCACTCCCCACCGGCTTTTCTTCGGCGCTGGCTTCGTGGATGTGCATATCCGCCTGGTAGTGCTCAACGTCTTGGTCGTGCTTGCCGTGGTCGCCGGTCTCGTGATGCTGGCCAACCTCCATTTCCGTGGCGTGCGTCTCCCGGTCATGGCACTGGGAGCGTGGATAGCCATCTCCTTCGTGGGCGGCATCGTCCTCCCAAGCGCGGTGCAGAAGGTGCGCGTCACGCCGAATGAACTCAGCGCCGAAGAGAAGTTCATAGCCAACAGCATCGAGGCCACGCGCAACGCCTTTGGACTCTCCAAGATCCAGCGGCGCAGCTTCCCCGCCGCCGGCATGCTGAAGATGGCGGACATCCGCAACAACCACGAGACGGTGCGCAGCATCCGCCTCTGGGACTATGAGCCGCTCCTCGACGCCTACCGCCAGATCCAGACGATCCGCGCCTACTACACCTTCCGTGGCGCGGACGTGGATCGCTATCAGTTTCCAGACGGCGTGCGCCAGGTGGCCGTCTCGGTACGCGAGCTGGACGTGAAGCGTTTGGGCGGCGCGGAGAGCAGCTGGATCAACCGGCACCTGATCTATACGCACGGCTACGGTCTCTGCATGAGCCCCGTCGACCGCGTGGCCGAGGGCGGACTGCCGGAGCTGATTGTCAAGGATTTCCCGCCCCAGGCCCCGAAAGCCCTGGAGCTGACACAGCCACAGGTCTACTTCGGGGAGCTGACCAACGATTACGCCATCGTCAACACGACCGAGGAGGAGTTTGACTACCCGGCGGGCGATGAAAATATGACCACGCGCTACGAGTCCGACCGTGGCGTCCACATCGCCGGGCTTTTCCGGCGCATCATGTTCACCCTGCGCTTCGGCGATCAGAATATCCTGCTCAGCGGCCACTTGAACGCCGATAGCCGCATCCTGTATGGCCGCAATATCCAGGAACGTGCCCGGCGCATCGCGCCCTTCCTGCGCCTCGATAGCGACCCCTATCCGGTCATCCACAAGGGCCGCATCGTCTGGATCATCGACGCCTACACCACCAGCCCGTGGTATCCCTACTCCCTGCGCATCCAGCCCGACCCGCCGCGGTGGGATACGGTGCTCAACTACATGCGCAACTCGGTGAAGATCACCGTCGATGCTTACGACGGCACCGTCACTCTCTATGTGGCCGACGAAACCGATCCGATCATCACCAGCCTGCAGAAGGCGTTCCCCGGATTGTTCCGGCCGCTGCGCGAGATGCCAGAGGAGTTGCACTCGCATCTGCGCTATCCGAAGGATCTCTTCAACTTGCAGGCCACCATCTACTCCGGCTACCACATGACCGATCCGCGCGTCTTCTATAACCGCGAGGACATGTGGCAGGTGCCGCGGCTGCAGCGTGATACCACCGACGACCTGGGCCTCCCTGTGAAGAGCCCTCCCATGGCGCCTTACTACATGGTCATGAGGCTCCCGGACGGCGACAAGGCCGAGTACATCCTGATGCTACCCTTCACGCCCACCGGCGATAAGCAGAACATGATCTCCTGGATGGCGGCACGCTGCGATCCCGAGCACCTCGGCGAGCTGGTGGTGTATAACTTCCCCAAGCAGAAGCTGGTCTATGGCCCTGCGCAGATCGACGCTTTGATCGACCAGCACCCGCGGATCTCGGAGAAACTGACGCTCTGGAGCCAGAGCGGCTCGGATGTCATCCGCGCTCCTGTGATGGTCATCCCGATCGAAGACTCGCTCCTCTACGTGGAGCCGCTCTATCTGCGCGCGAGGAACAGCCGCATGCCGGAGCTCAAGCAGGTGATCGTGGCCTACGGCAGCCATGTGGAGATGACCGATACTCTGGAGGAGAGCCTCCGACGCGTCTTCCAGGGCGGTGCCACGCCCGGCGTCGCGGCGGCCGCGGGCTCACCCCCTGGGAG